>JAFGIX010000085.1 GCA_016929395.1 Candidatus Zymogenus saltonus | reverse complement strand
GTAGAACCCGACTCACAGGACATCCCTCTGGATTCCCGTTTTCACGGGAATGACATTAGTATATTAGGAGTCCCTATGCCGTCATTACCAGCTTGGCTGGGAATCCAGAAAGATATTATACCTGTCTCCCGTTTTCACGGGAGTGACATTTGCGAGAATGACAATTAACATTTCCTCACAATAACTGCCAAATCCTACTTGGGTATCCCCTCCAAAATAACCTCGACGCCGAAGTGATCCGAGACGAAGACTCCGTCGACCGGCTCGTTGAAAATAAGCCGGGACGACTTAATATCCTCCGGCCTGAAGTGGCTCGAAAGAAAGATGAAGTCGATCCTCCTTGGCGTTTCCAAATCGAATTGAGCCTCGAGGCGGCTCAGGGGGTCTTTCAAGGTCTTGCCGTCGGCCCAGCGTTGCGATCCATCAAAGGCGGTGTTCGGGTTCTTTACCGAATCCCAGGTGAAGCCGTCCGCCCCGGGGTTCATCAGCTCGTACGGGTCGAGAAGGCCAAGGTCTGCTATCATCTTCTGGATCGCCGGGGAATTCTTCGTGGTGTTGAAGTCTCCCATGATGACGTAGGGGTAATCGTACTTTTTGGTGATCTCCTTGACGAACGCCGTGAGGTTCATGACGTCGCTTTCGGTCCTTTCGTGGCTCTCCTCCATCTCCGCCAGGATCGCGTCCTTCTCCTCTCTGGTGATGTTCCCTTCAATGACCATATCTTCGAGCTTATTTGTCCAGGTCTCGTCCATGATGAGGCTGAAGTGAGTGTGGGTGTTGAAAACGATCAAGGGCCTTCCGTCGATCACCACCTTCGTCGCCATGACGTTTCTGACCTCCTTCGTGTGGACGGAGAGGTAGTCACGCTGGATACCCTTGCCGGAGAGGCGTCTTGCCCCCAGGAACTCGAGGTTGTGGTTACTCATGGCAAGGACGGCATCCCCCTCGGTAAAGTTCACCGGGATGCCGAATCCGAAGAGCTTGAGGCCGGAGTTGCCCACCTTCCAGACTGCGCTGTAGCCGATCTTGCGGGCGAGCCTCCTGGCGTATCCGGGAAGCTCGTTCGCCTCCTGGATGCCGATTACGTCCGGGTTCAGCTTCATAAGCCCCGAGACCAGAAGGTCGAACCGCTTGCACCTTGTGGCCTTGTCCTCGTATTCACCGATCTTAAATGTCCCGTTGCCGTCGAGTCCGAACCAGACGTTGTAGTCGACCAGCTTGACGTCTTTCGCCTGGGCGGCTGTCGAGACCGCCAAAATGATTAGCATGGCAATAAATATCGAGATCGTCTTTTTCATGATAGGTTCCTTTAAAACAGGTTACTATTTATTGTATTGTTCTAATAAGTCTTAGCGATGTTCCGTCATTTAGAGCGACCAATATCTATTTAAAACGGAGCGAGGCAATCGCGTGTTTGTACGCCGAGAGATTGCTTCGTTGCCCAATGATAATGCTTTGCTGTTTTCCTTGTCGCCCCCATATGACATTGCGAGCGACCAATATCTATTTAAAAAAGGAGCGGGGCAATCTGGTGTTTTGGGGGAGATGCCACCAGACTGCCTCATCTCCTCGCCAGAGCTCCCCGCAATGACAGTGCATTAAGCCAGCCCTACTTCTTCAGCTCTTTGCACGCCTCAACGGCCCCAAGATCGCATGCCTTCTGATAGTCCCTCTTTGCCTCGCTGATCCTCCCCGTGGTCTCGTAGGTATAGCCCCTATCGAAGTATGGATTGGGGTTGTTCGGTTCGAGGCTGATTGTCTTCGTGAAGTCGGCTATCGCCTCGTTGTATTTCTTTAGATAGAAATATGCAATCCCCCTGTTATTATAGGCCATGCCAAAATTCGGTTTGGTGTTTATGGCCCTGTTGTAGTCAGCTATCGCCTCGTCGTACCTCTTCAAATTCTTGTATACAACCCCCCTGTTGTTGTAGGCCAGGGTGAAATTAGGGTCGATGTTTATCGCCTTTGAGTAGTATTCGATCTTTTTGTTTAGATCGTTTTCGTGAATTCCCTTGTTATACCATTCAATTGCGGCTTTGCTCTGGGCGTTTGCCAAAACCGACGTCAGGATAAAAGCAGCTACCAGAAGCATAATTACAGTCAACCTGAAATTTTTCACATTTTCCTCCTGTGATAAAACCCTTTTTAAATTGGCTCTTTGTAAAAATACCTAACATTTCATAATTCGGTTTGTTTTACTCCCCTTGTCCTCCGTTACTCTTTTGAAATTTTGTCACTCCCGATAACAACGGGAATTCATCCCGTTATTCCTAACTTAACTGGGAATCCAGACAATTTCAATATGGATTTCCGCTTCCGCGGGGACAAGCCTGGATTCCCGTTTTCACGGGAATGACACTTTTATATTAACTGGATTTTACTGGACTCCCGCTTCCCAAGGGATTGACATTTTGTATTTACCTGGATTTCCGCTTCCCAGGATAATGACATTTTAATCTATTATACTTCTGTTCAAGGCCCCCTTTTTATAAAAGTGTCTTACTTCTTTCTTTCAAAGACTTCGTGAAGCCTCAATAAATGTCCTTGTCTTTTCAGGACCCTTTCTTCACTCCTTCTTCAATATCACGACCTCGGCGGCGTCCCCGACGAGCTCCTTGAATCTCCGGGCGTCCGATTCATCCCCCACGATCTCGCCCCAGTGCATCGGGATTGCGGCCTTTACCCCCATCGCCTTGACCGCTTTTGCCGCCTCGGCGGCGTCCATGGTGAACGTCCCGCCGACGGGAACGAGCGCCACGTCAGCTTTAATCCCATTCATCTCCGGAATCAGGTCGGTGTCCCCCGTGTGGTAGATCGTATCATTGTCGATGGTGAGAAGGTAGCCTAGCCAGCCGTTCGCCTTAGGGTGAAACTGCTTGCCTACATTGTAGGCGGGGACTCCCTTTATGGTCATCCCCTTTGCGTCGACCGTTTTTCCTGGCACGAGCTTTATCACCTCGCCCGCAAAATCCGGGTTTGCATCGGATGAGATAACAAGGGTCGTGTTTCCGTCAGATACCTTCTTTATGTCGTTGGGCGAGAAGTGATCGTAGTGGGTGTGGGATACAAGGATGAGGTCAGCCGTCGGCCCCCCGGCGATGTTGTAGGGATCGAAGTAAACTGTCTTTGATCCTTCCACCCGAAACCCCGAGTGGCCCAGCCAGTGAATCTTATTCAAAATCTCAGACATATCACTGCCTCACATTTAAGGTATTTTACCAAAATATACTCTCAAATTAGCTGTTGTGTCAAGGAGGAATAAGTCTATCTTGAATAACCGCTTAACAACAAAAGTAGTATTTTTCACTATTTCTTTTTGACATTAAAAACTTGACACTAATCTCTAATTATGATAACTTCTATTAGGGAATTGTAGCATCATAAATCAGGGGGGGTGGGCAATTGTGTGGGGGGGTATATATTTTTGGGACGGGGGGTTGTGGGTTGGGTAATCTGGGTGGTGGGGGAACGATAAAACGGAATAATAGGGGAGTTCGGCATTTTTAGCTGCTGGGCAATCTGTAAACGGATGTGATACATTAGGGAAGGTCTTGTTACAAATTAAAGGGGGGGTAATAAAGCGTGGCGGCTGACAGAGGGGAGATCGGAAATTTCAAGGGCAGCAGATATTCGGTTGGCAGATACGATACGTTTGCCGTAGATAAAAAGCTCATCTTGGTATTTTCCGTGGGAGGGGTACTCTTCGGGTTGAACGCCGTTTTCTTGGCGGAGATTATCCAGACGGGAGATGTGAATTATAACGATAAAGGATCAAAGACCAAGAATATCCTCGGTTCTATAAATATAAGGGACGAAAAAATCCCCGTGTTTAATATCAAGGGTTACTTCAGACTCGGGAATGGAGATTCAGACACAGACTGGAAAGGCGAGGGGGGAAGGGGAGAATCGTTAAGACAAAGGGGGGGTGGAGGGAAATCGGTCAGACGAGGAGGGAGGGGGATGGAATCCGTCAACAGCATGGTAATCATAAAAAGGGGTCTTGGAGACAGCTCAGAGCTGCAGAGGGGAGGGATTATTGTAGACTATATAGAGGGGGTTTTGGACGAAAGGTCGTTTGACAGGTTCCCGTTTCCTGAAATAGCCGTTAATGAATCGACCAAGATATATCAGGAGCTGCTGATGATCTCGGGCAATATGGTTTTACTTCTGAATATCCCCTGGTTGATGGAGATGATTTTGCCATCGGATTAAGCCTTTATAAATGAAGCAATGAGACTTTTAGACGGTGACATTGAAAAGCGGTATTTTATATTTTCTCTTGGAAATAGAAGTTTCGGAATATCGATAAGAGAGGTCGTAAAGGTTGTTCTGGTTGAGAAGGTTTTTATGGCCCCGTTGCTGTCGGATTTTGTTCTCGGTTTTATTGTTCACCAGGGGGAGCCGATACCTTATCTGAGCTTGAAGAGACGTCTTGGATTGAAGGAAGATGAGAGAGGAGACATGGCCCTTTTGGTTAAGGTCGGTGATGAAACCTTCGGCCTGAGTATTGACGGTGATTACGAGGTCATTCAACTTGAATTGGACCCCGCTCCCCTCCCTCCGGAATTTAAAGGGGTGGTCAAAAAATATTTTAGGGCGAGGGCCGAGCAGAAAGACAGAAGATTTATAATCCTCGATGTTGGTGCCCTTGTTGTGGCGGATAGACAACTTCAATAATGGTCGTTTAATATGTCAAAAAAGATTCTTTTGGCGGACGATAGTGTAACGATTCAGAAGGTAGTCAGCATTACCCTTGCTCACGAGGACTTCGAGCTTACCATCGTTGACAACGGAACGGAAGCCGTGGCCAAGGCGAATGAGCTTAGGCCGGATGTAATCCTGCTGGACGTGGTAATGCCCGACAAGGACGGTTATGAGGTATGCCAGGAGATAAAAGCGAGCGACGGTCTGGCAAAAATACCCGTGATACTTCTGACCGGAACCTTCGAGCCTTTTGACGAGGACAGGGCGGCGGAGGTGGGCGCCGATGACTTTATAAAGAAGCCCTTCGAGTCCCACTCTCTTGTAAACAAGATCAAAGAGATGGTATTTAAGGGCGGCGCCCGGGCGCCTGTCAGGGCGGCCGAGACCGAAATCGACGATATCGGTGGACTCGATGATCTGGAGGGGATTGACGATCTCGGAGACTTCGATGAATTTAAGACACCGACGGAAGATAGGGCATATAATACCTCCATGGATACTCAGGATATCGAATTATCGGAAGGGGGATTGGACTCGACGGATTTCCCCGTCGAAGAGCCGTTTGACACGATTAAGCCTAAAGAGCGGATATTAAGAAATGATTATATGGATAGTCCTCCTAAAAATAAGGAGCCTGCCAGTAAGGATGATATCTGGTCGGTTGAAGAGTATGATGATCTTTCGGGCGGAGGAGAGCCTTCGGACATAGGGGGTACGGACGAGCTTTGGGGTGATGAAGACCATTCAGAGGAATCGGACACGGCCGATTCGGAGACCATGGTAATAGAGGAGACAAGGATCCCCGAAGAGCACTTTACGATAGGAGATGAGACGGACACCCCCCTTGCCGGAGAGACCGGTTTTGCGGATGACGGCTTCGAGCTGGGAGATGAGATCTCGATGGGAGATCTCGAGACCGGCACTGTAGGCACGAGATGGGATGAGGATGTAGATACAAGAGAAGATATAGGCCGTGAAGGTATTTTTTCCGAAGATACAGAAAAAAGTTCCTTTGTCGACGAGGAGGTGTCCCTGCCGGAGGATGGGGCGTTTGGGGATGATAGATTTGGCGAAGAAACTTCCGGTCGGGAGATAGAGCTGAATGATGTCGAATATTCGGACGAAATGCCGGGGGATACGGACGACTTTCCCGTTGGCGGGTCTCGGGAAGAGGATTCCATCGAGCTGGATTGGGGGGATGAATCCGACGCGATTTCCGGCTCCGGCGATGATTTCGCATTTAATGGAGACATGGGCGTAGATATGGGTGATATGGGCGGCGGCTTTGATATGGATAAACCCTCTCGTTTTGAATCCGCACCGTCCGAAAAATCCTTCGACGAGGTGGACTGGAATATGGAAGGGACCGAGTCCGAGTCGGATTCCTTCGGTGGATTTGACGAAGTTGATGATACTATGGTAATAGATATGGGTGAAGAGCCCGTTATAGGGACGAAAGACGCAATGGATTTTTCCGGTGACGATTTGGATATGGGTGAAATCGGGGGGCGCGCGAAAGAAATATCCCGAATGGTCAAGGAGAGGGTGATAGAAGAGGGAGTAATACCGGATGCCGTAAGGAAGGATATGAGCGAGGGGGAGGTGGCAACCGCCGTCGACAAAATTGCGAGGGAGATCGTGCAGAAGGTGGTCTGGGAGGTCGTGCCCGAATTGGCGGAAGAGCTTATAAAGGACGAGATACGCAGACTTAAGGGTGAAAAGAATAGATAGGAGTTCCGATTATAAGTTGAATCTCTTCAGGGGAATTTCTTCCCCTGATTTTTTTGTATAAAGCAAATATAGTAAGGGGAGCATTTTATATAGTGGAAGGTGGAAACAGGGGATACAATCCCGCCGAGATCGAAGACAAATGGTATGAATTTTGGGATCGAAAGGGACTCTTCAGGGCCGATAACGAATCGACCTCCGAACCCTACTCCATCGTAATACCCCCCCCTAATGTCACAGGATCACTCCACATGGGGCACGCCCTCAACAACACCCTTCAGGACATCCTTATCAGGTTCAAGGGGATGCAGGGGAGAAACACCCTCTGGATGCCCGGGACCGATCATGCCGGAATCGCCACACAGAACGTCGTCGAGAAGAATCTGGCCAAGATTGGAAAGACCAGACACGACCTTGGCAGGAAGATGTTCGTAGACCGCGTATGGGAGTGGAAGGAGGAGCACGGCGGACTGATCATCAAGCAGCTGAAGAAGCTCGGCGCCTCCTGCGACTGGAGCAGGGAGCGTTTTACGATGGACGAGGGATTATCGAAGGCGGTCAGGCTCGTCTTCGTGACGCTCTATAAGGACGGGCTGATCTACAGGGGAGATTACATCAGCAACTGGTGCCCCAGGTGCCACACCGCCCTTGCGGACCTCGAGGTGGAGCACGAGGATACAAAGGGACACCTCTACTATATCAGGTACCCCTATCTGGATGACGAAAAGAAGTTCGTTGTGGTCGCCACGACGAGGCCCGAGACGATGTTCGGCGACACCGCCGTGGCGGTAAATCCTGACGACGAGCGGTATAAAGACCTTAAGGGTAAAAAGCTCGTCCTCCCCATAATCAAGCGCGAGCTTCCGGTGATATTCGATGATTACGTGAGCCTGGAGTTTGGAACAGGGGCGCTGAAGATAACGCCGGCACACGACGCCAACGACTTCGAGATAGGAAACAACCACGGCCTCGAGAGGATCGTGGTAATCAACGAGGACGGCACCTTAAACGAAGGCGCCGGCCCATACAACGGGATGGAGAGATACGAGGCGAGGGAAAAAGTCGTCTCCGACCTCGAGGAGATGGGGCTTCTGGAAAAGATAGAGGACTACCCCGTTCCGCTCGGGAAATGTTACAGGTGCCACACAGTGGTGGAGCCGCTCGTCTCGAAGCAGTGGTTCGTCAAGGCGGACGTCCTGGCAAAGGAGGCGATCGCCGCCGTTAGGGACGGGAGGACGAGGATTATACCCAAACAGTGGGAGAACACTTATTTCGACTGGATGGAGAATATCAGGGACTGGTGCATCTCCCGGCAGCTCTGGTGGGGGCACCGAATCCCCGCCTGGTACTGCGACGGCTGCGGCGAGGTGATCGTCTCTATGGAAGACCCGAAGGAGTGCAGCGCCTGCAAGGGGAAAAAGCTCACGCAGGACACAGACGTCCTCGACACATGGTTCAGCTCCGCCCTGTGGCCCTTCTCGACTATGGGCTGGCCGGATAAGACGAAGGACCTCGATGTCTACTATCCAACCTCGGCACTCATCACCGGCTTTGACATCATCTTCTTCTGGGTGGCCAGGATGATGATGATGGGGCTCTACTTCATGAAGGACGTGCCGTTTAAGGACGTCTACATCCACGCCCTCGTTCGTGACGAGATGGGCCAGAAGATGAGCAAGTCGAAGGGGAACGTCATCGACCCCTTGACGATAATAGAAAAGTACGGCGCCGACGCCTTCCGCTTCACGCTGACCGCCTTTGCCGCTATGGGGAGGGACATCAAGCTATCGGAGTCGAGGATCGAGGGGTACCGTTTTTTCATAAACAAGCTCTGGAACGCCGCGAGGTTCGTCCAGATGAACATCGGCGACGGCTATGCCCCCGATTTAGATTTTGCCAAGGAGAATCTGAACCTGGCCGACAGGTGGCTTTTGAGCCGTCTCCAGTCCGTCACGGAGGAGGTGACGAACGCCCTGGAAAACTATGAGTTCAATGTTGCCGCCGCATCCCTCTACCAGTTCGTCTGGCACGAGCTCTGCGATTGGTATATCGAGATAAGCAAGATATATCTATATTCCGAAAACGAGTCCGAGAGGGAGAGGACGAAAAACGTCCTTACATACGCCCTTACGAGGACCCTAAAGCTCCTTCACCCGATAATTCCGTTCGTCACGGAGGAGATATACTCCAATATAATGGGTAACATAAAGGATAAAGCGAAGGACGCCCCCGACTTTCTAATGAAGTCGCCCTTTCCTGAAAAGGAGAATTCCCTTACCTTTCCCGACGCAGAGTCCTCCTTTGCGCATATCAGAGACATCGTGACAAACATCAGGAACATCAGGGGCGAGATGAACATCCACCCTAAGAAGAAGCTTGCCGTTATGATCTCGTCCGCCGACGGAAAAGACCTTGAGCTGATAAAGGAGTACGGCGTATACATCAAGTCGCTGGCGGGGGTGGATAAAATCGAGACGGGACAAAACCTCGAGCAGCCGGAGGGCTCCGCCACCTCTATCACGGGGCCCTATGCCATCTACGTACCCCTTGTCGGGATTGTGGATTTCACGGAAGAGAAGAAGAGGCTCGATAAGGAGATGGAAAAGCTTAAAAGCGACCTCATGAAGGTGGAGGGAAAGCTTGGGAGCGAAAACTTCGTCTCCAAGGCGCCCGAAGAGGTGGTCGCAAAGGAGAGGAACAAGAGGGAGACGATCATCGCCAAGAGGGACAACCTCCTCGATAGCCTGAAGAAGGTGGAGAAGTTCCTGGGCGCGTCTTCGTAGCGTTTTTTGACGATTTTTTTCGATCGACGTTTTTTGACTGATCGATATTCCGGGGATTCGATGGAGATTACGCGAAGCGTCACAGAGCTTATCGGTCTTGCCCTGGCCGAGGACGCAGCCGGCGGCGATGTGACCACGGCCGCAACAATCAGGGGGGAAGGGAGGGGAGGGGGGGAGACAATGTCGAGGGCCGTTGTGAGGGGAAAGGAGCCCCTTGTAATCGCGGGGATAGACGTCTTCGAGGAGGTCTTCAGGTGCTGCGGCGGCGGCGTCGAGTTCACCGAAGAGAAATGCGACGGCGACGAGATCAAAGCCGGTGATACGATCTTGAGGGTTAAAGGGCCCACGAGGGTCCTTCTGATGGGTGAGCGGACGGCCTTGAACTTCCTGATGAGGCTATCCGGCATCGCCACGCTGACTTCGAGTGTGGTAAAAAAGCTGGGCAAGAGCGGCGTCAAGGTGGTCGACACCAGAAAGACGACGCCCGGATGGCGCTACCTCGAAAAATATGCGGTGAGGGTGGGGGGCGGACACAACCACCGCTTCTCGCTAACAGACGGCGTCTTGATCAAAGACAACCATATCACCGCGGCCGGGGGAATAACGGGGGCCGTAAAAAGCGCAAGGGAGTATGTCCCCCATACACTGAAGATCGAGGTGGAGGTGAAAAATCCAGAGGAGATCGAGGAGGCGATAAATGCCGGGGCGGACGTCCTTCTTTTGGACAACATGGATCGGGGGAAAGTGGAAGACGCCGTGAAGCAGATCAGCGGCCGCGCCCTGATAGAGGTGTCCGGCGGAGTTACCCCGGAGAATATTAAAAATTACGACGTTGACGGCGTTCATTTTATATCTATGGGTTATCTGACCCACGGGGCCAGATCGGTGGATATCAATATGAAGATAGAAGTTCCATGATCGAGAAACTCTCCTTTTTTATGAAAGGCAGGCTCAAAACCAGTATTGTGGGGAGAGAGGTCATCTACATGGACGAGACCGACTCCACCAACGAGGATGCCTACAGGCTGGCTGTGAACGGGGTTGACGAAGGGTGGGTCGTGATAGCGAGAAACCAGAGAAGGGGAAAGGGGAGCAGGGGGAGGGTCTGGTCGTCTCCCGGCGGGCAGAATGTCTACCTTTCGCTGGTTTTGAGGCCCAAGGTCTCGGCGGAGAAGGCCTCGCTCCTTACGATACTCTCGGCCCTGGCGGTTGCCGAAACCGTAAACGACTATGTTTCAAAGGGGGTTTCTATAAAGTGGCCCAACGACGTCCTGATTGACGGCAAGAAGGTATCGGGAATATTGTTGGAGATGGGAACGGACAGAAACGGAGACCGTTTCTTCGTGGTAGGAATCGGGATAAACGTGAACAGCACCAAGATGGAGATTCCAACCGTCTTGACGGATACGGCGACATCTCTCTATCTCGAAATCGGTTATGCCGTATCAGTCAAGGATGTTATTTTCAAGCTGTTTTATCGTCTCGATTCTTGGTACGAAAAGTACAATAATCAAGGCTTCGAGGAGATAATCAAGAAGTTCAGGGCTATGTGCACTACAATAGGGAAAAGGATTTCGGTGGTTGTGGAGGAGAACAAAGTTGTCGACGGGCTTGCCCTGGGGGTTGACGAGGACGGCTTTCTGTTGGTAGAAGATGAGAAGGGGGCCGTTAAAAAGGTGATATCGGGCGAATTGAAAACCTATTCATGAGGACGAGATGTTGCTTGTTTTGGATGTAGGCAATACGAACACAGTTATCGGGGTTTACAAGGGAGACGAGCTGATCAGTAACTGGCGGGTGCTTACGCGGCCGGAGCAGACGTCGGACGAATACGGCGTACTCCTGCAGAACCTCTATTACTCTTCGAGGATCAGCCCCGGCGAGATAAAGAGCGTTATAGTCTCCTGCGTTGTGCCGCCGATGGTCGGTGTGGTCGATGAATTGTGCAAAAAGTATTTTAATCTGATCCCGATGCATATAGAGCCTGGGATAAAGACGGGAATGCCGATAACTTACGACAATCCGAGGGAGGTGGGGGCAGACAGGATCGTCAACGCCGTGGCCGCATATCATAAGATAAAAGGGCCCCTGATCGTAGTAGATTTCGGAACGGCAACGACCTTTGACTGCGTCAGCAGGAAGGGAGAGTACATAGGGGGGGTAATATCTCCGGGGCTTACTACTTCGAGCGAGGCCCTATTCTTGAAGGCGAGCAAGCTTCCCAAGGTCGAGCTTATAAGGCCCAACTCCGTTATAGGCAAAAACACCATACACAGTATGCAGTCGGGGATAATCTTCGGTTATGTGGACCTCGTTGATGGGATTGTGAGGAGGATATCAAAGGAGATGAAGGAAGAGCCTTACGTGATAGCCACCGGCGGTCTATCGGGAATAATCGCCAAGGAATCGACAACCATCAATGAGGTGGACGGCTTTCTCACCCTCAAGGGGCTTAAGATCATTCATGACATAAACCGCCCGCGAGAAACGAATGTTTAAAATTTTTTTTCTGGGTAAACAAGGGACGAGATTAACGGTACGAAACTGAAACTTTCCTTGACATTTCCTATAAATAAAATATATGATTAAACATTATGAGAAACAGGGGAGACTCTAAATGAAATTTGAAACTTCCGATATCAGAAATGCCGCACTGGTTGGTCACGGCGGTTGTGGAAAGACGAGCCTTGCCGAGGCGATACTGTTCTATGCGAAAGCCATCGATCGTTTGGGAAAGGTGGATGATTCCAACTCCACAATGGATTTCGATCCCGAGGAGACCAAGAGAAATATATCCATAAGCTCTTCATTTTTCGATTTTGAATGGGAGAAGAAAAAGGTCAACCTTATTGACACGCCCGGGGACGCCGATTTCAGCACGGAGGCCCAGATCAGCCTTTCGGTCTCGGATAACGCCGTTGTCGTTGTGGATGCGGTAGGCGGCGTGGAGATACAGACTGAGAATATGTTCAAGAGGGCCGAGGAGTTCGGGATCCCAAGGATGATTTTTATATCCAAGCTGGACAGAGAGAGGGCGGATTTCGACCGTACCTTTGAGGCGATAAAAGGGGCGTTCAAGGGGAGGTTCGCGGCGATGACCTACCCGATCGGGAAGGAGGCGGCGTTTTCGGGGGTTGTGGATCTGATAAGCGGAAAGGCGTTGAACTACGCCAACGATACATCCGGGAAGTTCACCGAGGACGAAATCCCGGCGGAGCTGTCTTCTGTTATCGAAGATCTTAAGGGTGAAATGATCGAGTCGATTGCGGAATCGGACGATTCCCTGCTGGAGAAATACCTCGATACGGGGCAGCTCTCCCAGGAGGAGCTCTCAATGGGCCTCAAGGAGGGGGTGAAAAACGGGAATCTGGTGCCGGTATTCTGCGGGTCGGGTCTGAAAAATATCGGGGTAAAGCCCCTCCTCGACTTCCTCGCAAATATCGCCGCCTCTCCAATGGAGAGGAAGCCCTTTAAGGCAAAGGACTCGGTCTCCGGGGGGGATGTCGAGGTCAAGGCAGATCCAGACGCACCGGCGGCTGCATTGATCTTTAAGACGATCGCCGATCCTTACGCCGGGAAGCTATCCGTGTTCAGGGTGGTCTCCGGAACGATAAAGGCGGACTCGACCATCTTCAACAGCACCAAGGGATCGAAGGAGAGGATCGGGCAGATCATGCATATGAGGGGGAAGGAGCAGAAGCCTACAAATACCGCGCCGGCGGGGGACATCGCCGCCGTCGCAAAGCTCAAGGATACCGTCACGGGAGATACCCTTGTGGATGAATCCAGGAAGGTGGTGTTCCCCGGATTCAAGATTCCCCCGCACATTATGTCCTTTGCCCTCGTCCCGAAGAGCAAGGGGGACGAAGACAAGATCATGACCTCCATCCATAGACTCATCGAGGAAGACCCAACGCTGAAAATACACAGAAATGACGAGACCAGAGAGCTCCTCCTGTCGGGTATGGGACAGGTTCATCTCGAGGTAATCATCGCGAAGCTGAAGAGTAAATTCGGCGTGGATGTCGACCTTCTTGTGCCGAAGGTTCCCTACAAGGAGACAATAAAGGGAAAGGCCAGGGTACAGGGAAAATACAAGAAGCAGACCGGCGGGAAGGGCCAATATGGAGACACGTGGATAGAGATAGAGCCGCAGCCCAGGGGGAAGGGCTTCGAGTTTGTGGACAAAATAGTCGGCGGAGTGATACCGAGACAATATATCCCGGCATGTGAAAAGGGAATAGTGGAGGCGATGGCGGGGGGTGTAATCGCCGGTTATCCCGTGGTCGATGTGAAGGTGGGGCTTGTCGACGGCTCCTATCACAACGTTGACTCCTCCGAGATGGCTTTCAAGATCGCCGCCTCTCTCGGATTCAAAAAGGGCTTCAAGGAGTGCAAGCCGGTGATACTGGAGCCTATAATGAAGATGGAGATCGTTGTAAGCGAGGACAACGTGGGCGATGTCATGGGCGACCTTAACAGCCGCAGGGGCAAGGTTGCCGGCGTCGATTCAAAGGAGGGCATCCAGATTATAACGGCCTTTGTACCCATGGCCGAGGTGTTGAGTTATGCACCCGACCTCAGATCAATAACGAGCGGTCGGGGCACCTTCACGATGGAGATAGATCACTACGAAGAGGTCCCCGCGCAGCTTATGGACAAGATTGTAGAGGCGGCCCAAAAAGAGGGGGAAGAATAAGGGGGTAGGAGATTTTTTTGACGGGAATTGACGGATTAGGCTTATATCTGCGTGTGGGGTCGGTGGTGATTGACGGATGAGGCCTTGATCTGAGTGCGGGCCGGTGGGGGTTGACGGAAAAGACCTTAATCTGTGTGGGGGGCAGACGGGCATCGAAGGATTAGACCTTGATTTCTGTGCGGAGCCGTACGGGAAATCAAGTTAAAGTATAGATAGAGGCAGAATTATTAGCTATTTTCTTCACGAAGTCCTTTCTTAAGGAATCTCAATTTCAATATAGATTTCAAATCGGATTTTAGTGTCGGGTTTAGGGTATCACTTAAATGGATTCGGATGATTCATTTATAAAAGGGTACAGCAGACAACCGAGTTTTTCTCTTATGTCGATGCTGTTTCCCCTTCTCATGTTTTCAGTATTTGTTTTTGTCGTTGCATTTTCCACCGGGTGCAGGGAGAAAAAAGAAAAAGAAGGACCTATGCCCAAGACTCCCGTGGAATTTGACGATAAATCAACAAAAGTCGTTTTAGATAGTATACTTACTCCGATAATGATCGAATCGGAGCCGACCTGGGACGCGGGAGATGAAATTCATCCCGTCTCACCCGGCGAGCTCATTGATTTTGGGAAGGGCGATAGAGGTGAAATGGAGGTTGGGGAAAACACCGGTCGGACTGAAGAAGTATTTACAATTCAGCTGGGGGCGTTTATTTTCGACAAAAACCTTGACAGGGTCAGGGACGGTGTCTCCACGCTCGGCTACTCCCCTTACATCAAGGAGATAAACAGAGAGATAATCATGTACTGCCCGATTATCGGGCGGCACCTCAATAAAAAGGAGGCGGAGGCCTTGATAATAACGCTCAATTCGGAGGATTTCGACTCCGTTTCAATAAAGGGCAAGGCCGGTCTCTTCGATGTGGCCTCGGGGCTCTTCTATTATGAGGAGGATGCGAAGGCGTCATTAAAGAGGCTCGAAGAACTCGGTTACAATGCCGAGATTGAGGGGAGAAAGGTCGAAGTTACGTTAAAGCGCCTGAGAATCGGGAGCTACTATGATATCGAGGACGCGAAGAGGGATATGAACGCATTGGTGGAAAAGGGATTTACTCCCATCATTGTAAACAAGGAACAATGAGAGTAAAGATAACAAAGGATATAGCGAAGTTCGTAAGTCCACAGTCACCAAGAAATGTGAGGCTGATGGCCGCCAACGGCGCCATACCGCTTCCACCGGCGGATTTGATTAAAATACTCTATATCCTCTGTTTCGACAGGGACACCGAGGTCAAAAAGAGGGCCCAGGGAAATTTCAAGGAATTCTCGACGGATATTATAGTCGAGCTGATAAACAAGGATATCGAGCCCGGAGTGATAGACTTTCTGGTTCGATATCACAAGGACAGAAACAAGCTCATCAAGGGCGCCATTCTAAACAAGAACACTCCCGATGACACCATAGCCTATCTCGCCAGGGCAAAAAGCACGGCCATTGCCGAGATGATAAGTCAAAACCACGAAAGGATTTTTCGTTCAGATAAAATATTTAACGCCCTCATGGGCAATCCTATGTTATCGGTCGCAACAAAGGAGAGGTTGAGAGAATTAAGGGATAGGTCTGAAGCCGCCTTCGGTCAAAGCGATGATTCCGAGGTTGTAGTTATGGGCGTCGTGGATTCGGACGGGGGAGGGGCCGGGGGGGCCGAGGTCGGGACGGGTTACGGTGGAGCCGGGAGGGTTGCGGTGCCGGTATCTTCGGCGGGAGTCGACAAGGCGAAAACCTCCTCTGAAGAGGAGGAAGAAACGGGCAATGCGGCGAAAAGAATTATGAAGATGAATGTGTCACAGAAGATAAAGCTCGCTACGATCGCGGAAAAAGAGGAACGAACAATTCTCCTCAGAGATTCGAGCAAGATCGTTGTGGCGGCCACGATAAAGAGCCCGAAGATCACGGAAGAAGAGATACTCAATGTCGCCAAATCCAAGCAGGCGAGCGACGAGGCGATAAGGTTGATCACCTTAAACAAGGAATGGATGAAGACATACTCCATTAAGCTTGCCCTTGTCAATAATCCTAAGACACCGCCTTCGGTGGCGATGAGGCTCATGAATACATTATCCAAAAAGGACATCAGGGACATCTCAAACAGCAGGAACGTTTCGTCGCTTATTTCCAACAACGCGAAAAAGATCTTGTACGCAAGAGAAAAGCGTAGTTAAAGGGGGATTAGTTATGGCCCTGATTAATTATGCAAATAAAGAGATAAACGCGAAGATAGTATATTATGGGCCCGGACTTTCAGGAAAGACAACCAATATCCAGTATATATATCAGAAGCTCAGGCCCGAGCACCGCGGAAAACTTATTACCCTCCCAACCCAGACCGACCGGACCCTTTTCTTCGACTTTCTGCCGGTGGAGATCCCGGACGTAAAGGGATTTACGACGAGGTTTCACCTCTACACGGTCCCGGGGCAGGTCTTTTACAACGCAACGAGAAAGATGGTTCTAAAGGGCGTTGACGGTGTTGTGTTTGTGGCCGACTCGCAATTGGAAAAACTGGATGACAACATAGCAAGCATAAAGAACCTCGAAGACAACCTCATGGAATACGGAAAAAGCATAAAGACCCTCCCGTTTGTTTTCCAGTTCAACAAGCGCGATCTCAAAAACACCTGTGAGGTGAAGGATATGTTGTCAAGCCTCAATAAGGAAGGCTATCCATATTATGAGGCGATCGCGACCCAGGGGCCAGGAGTGATGTCTACGCTTACAGGGATATCGAAGATGGTGTTGCGGCATCTCAAGGATTCTTACGAAGCCCAGAAGATCCTCCGGTACGAGTCAGGCTTGGATGTGGATGAGGCTCAAAAAGGCGACTATTCCTCCGAGGAGGAGGTAATGACCAGGGAGGAGGAAGAGATATTGGGAAGCTCGGAGGAGGAGGTCCTCGGGTCGGAAGAAATCGTGACTTATACCGGCGAGGAGATGGGGCCGGAGACCGACGACCTGGGCGTAATGGGAGAGTATGACGATGCCGATAGAGGCAAGGGTGGTGGTGAAATCGAGATCGAGCACGGGGAGGCCGAAGAGATCGAGGTGGATCTCGACAGCAGAGATTTTTCCGGAAGGTCGGATTCGAGGTCCGAACAGATGGAGATAGAGGTCGGGATCGAAAAAGACGTCTCGTCTCAAAGGCCGGATGATGTTGAAATTACAGCCGCGGATCGGAGGCCTGCCGAAGTGGAGCTTGTCCTCGGGGGCGAGGTGGAGAGGCTGGGCGCGACCGCATTTAAGATACCCCTCACGTTCAGGCTGAACGATATAAAAAAGGACGTCCAGTTGAATATCAGCTTCAAGATAAGCGACAGCGAAAAGGACAAGGATATATTCTGAAGACTAAAGCCTTCTCATTTTATATCTCCATCCACTTTTTTTCGCCTTTCCGGCATGGGGAGAAGACGATACAGCGGTCAATAAGGTTGAAATCCCGTCTGATCATATAAAAGTTCAAATTTCATCCCGTTCCAAATCCAAAGCCCTACAATCACCCTGCCGTATTTTTAGAAATCTTAGTCAGTTCCTTGCCGGATTGGATGCTCTCCTTGCTATGCGTGAGTCCTGACCGATCTATAAAGTTTCCGGTTTTTGTTTTAAGATGGCGTTTTGGCCAAAGTATAGTAACTTGACTGTTTCGTTTAATTTTGTTAAAATACATAGATACAATTCAAGGAAATGATAAAAAAACGTTAAAGAAGAGCCTTGGCAAATCTCGGTCTTATGGTAATGACACTTTTGAAAGTTTGGGGTTTTTACCGATAAAATAGCATTGAGACCATATTAATATGGAGTCGGTACTCATAAAGCACGACTACATCATGTTTTTAGATACGCCAAAATCCGTCAGGAAAGGCAGTTATAAGAAGCGTATTAACCGGGCTCTATAACAATTAGAGGTGTGGTTATGGGCACTGAGAAGAGACTAATTCTCCTAAGTGTTGTAACTGCAGTACTGATAGGAATACCCGCCTTTCATTTCAGCAGCGACCCTCCCCGTGAAGCCCGGCAAAACCATTTTTTTAAAGCCGATAAGCCCGTCCTTCTTGCCGCCGAACACGACGCGCCAGAAATATTTTTTCCCAATCCTAAAATAAAAACCGACAGCGTCGTAATCGTCCGGGAAGATCAGCCGGACGACCTGTCGAAAAATAACGACTACGGGTCTTACAACCGCACGGTACGTGTCGGCATTTACCAGAATCAGCCGAAGATATTCATTGACGAAGACAGCCGTCCATCGGGTATATTTGTCGATATTCTCGAAGAGATCGCCAGGCTTGAAAAGTGGAACCTGGTGTATGTTCCATGTGAATGGGCGGAGTGCCTCGATGCTCTTGAAAATGACCGGATTGATTTGATGCCGGATGTAGCCTATTCGCGGGAGCGGGACGAGAAGTATGATTTTCACAAGGCTCCGGTTGTGGACAGCTGGTCGCAGGTGTATGCGAACAAATCTATTCCGATGACAACACTTTCGGACCTTAAAGGACGACGTATAGCCTTGCTTAAAAGGGGTATTCAGGAGACAGTTTTTAAACAGATGATCAGCGGATTTGGTTTCAACGTAAATATTGTAGAGACCAAAACATACGAGGAAGGATTCAGGCTGGCCGGTAAAGGCTCTGTTGATGCGGTGATTTCAAACCATCTAATTGGAAACTACTTTTTCGAAAAGTACGGATTGATAAAGACTCCCATAGTTTTTAATCCGGTGTCATTGTATTTTGCTACCGCACAGGGGCGTAACTTAGAGCTTCTTGATGCCATTGATTATCATTTGAATTCTTGGCAAGTTCAGCCCAATTCCCAATACTACATAACAATGGCTCGATGGATGGAAAAGCCCCCGAAAAAGGTTGTGCCGCGTTATCTTAAATGGATTATCTTTGTTACTCTGGGGTTTTTAGTTTTATCGCTCGGAGTTATTCAAATCCTGCGCCTGCAGGTCGGGGCCAAGACAAGGCATCTGGTCGAGGCGAACGAGCTGCTTCAAAAGAGCGAAGAAAAATACAGATTACTCGTGGAAAATCTCAATGATGTCATCTTTAACCTCGATGCAGAGGGCAATATTACCTATATGAATCCTGTGGCAGAGAGAATTTTCGGCTACCGTACCGAAGATATTATCGGAAATTCATTCTCCAAATATGTCCATCCCGATGATATTGGGGGCCTTATGGGAAGCCGTGAAGAAACTATAGGTGGTGTTTTGAATCCTTATGAATTTAGAATGGTAGATAAAAAGGGTTCCATTCATCACGTTAGAACTTCCAGCAGACCTATTAAAAAGGATAGTCAACACGTTGGGATGATAGGCGTATTGACCGACATCACAAAAAAGAGGAAGGCCGAAGAGGCGCTGAGGGAGAGCGAGGGGAAATACCGTACGATTATAAATACTATTGAGGACGGCTATTTTGAGGTCGATCTGAAGGGCAGTTTCACCTTCTTCAATGAGTCAATGATGAGGATGCTGGGGTACGATAAAGAGAAGATGTTGGGACTCAACTATCGGAAGTATATGACTAAGGAAATTGCGGATAAGGTCTATTTGACATTCAATGAGGTGTTCCGCACAGGAGTCCCCGCCAAAAACGCGGACTGGCGGCTGATCAGAAAGAGCAAGGAGTTAATAGATATTGAGACTTCCATATCTCTCAAGAGGGACGATTCGTATGGGCCGATCGGCTTTTTCGGCATCGCCCGGGATGTCACCGAGAAGAAGAAGATGGAGTTCCAGCTTTTGCAGACCGAAAAGCTGTCAACGATGGGCACCCTTATGTCAGGCGTTGCGCATGAGCTCAACAATCCGCTGACATCGATCATCGGTTACGCCCAGCTGTTATCGAAAAGAGATGTGCCCGATGAGATCAAGGAGAAACTCGATGTCATATTAAGAGAGTCCATTAGATCATCGAAGATAGTCGGCGGCCTGCTCGCTTTCGCCAGGGAGCACAAGCCTGAACGGAAGACGATCAATATCAATGATGTCCTGATGGAGTCGATCAAGCTCAGGGAATATGATCTTAAGGTCAGCAATGTTGATATAAGGACTTCACTTTCAAGAGATCTGCCTCAAACATACGCCGATCCCTATCAGCTTCAGCAGGTTTTTATAAATCTGATCAATAACGCCCGAGATGCCATCGAAGAGCAGGATCAGGGAGTGCTTTCCATCAGCTCGTACAGAGAGAATGACAACATTGTTTTGGAGTTCGAAGACACCGGCCCCGGTATTCCCGAAGAGCTGGTAAATAGAATTTTCGACCCGTTTTTTACAACAAAGGAGGCGGGCAAAGGAACCGGCCTGGGACTAAGTATGGCTTACGGTATTATAAAGGAACACAACGGCACCATATCGGTGGAGAGTAAACCGGGTATCGGCACGAAGTTTATCATTTCAATTCCGATAGTCAAAAACGCTAGACCAATAATGGATGAGGTCAAAGCTCCCATTAAGGCGCCTGACGGCGTAAAGAGTATCCTCATCGTCGAGGACGAGGCATCCCTTAGAGACCTTCTCTACAACGCACTGACCGAAACAGGGTACTCGGTCGAGATAACGTCCACCGGTGACGAAGCTTTAGACATTCTCGGGGCGAAAGAATTTGACGCCGTGATATCGGATATAAAGATGCCGGGGATCAACGGGAAGGAGCTCTACCTGCACCTGCAGAAGAGTCACGCCGATATTGCGGACAAGATAATATTCATTACCGGCGACGTCTTGAACAAGGAGACGCAGTCGTTTCTGCAAAACACGAATAACAAGTTCATTGAAAAGCCGTTTAACGTCGATGTCTTGGTTTCAATGCTGAATGAAGTTTTGTCCGAGTGATTTTTTAAATGTATAGAATATTGAATACCGCTCTATTCCCAAGGCGGAGCGATAAAAAAACCACTGACTGATGGAGTTGATGACAAAAATGCTGCCGGGCGTGGGCAGCGCCCACGCCCAAACATAAACGCCGAGATGCTTTTCAAAAACCTCTCGCCACATTAAAGCTGCAAGTGCCGGCATGTAAGGCGGCATTTAACAATATTACAATAAGACAAAATAACGGCAGCCTGCTGACAAAAACGTGCTCCTAATTGGGGACCACCAGATAGTACCAGAAGCGCTGCTCGCGCGTGTGTCCCAGGTCGATCTGCATGCTCTTCACCTCGGTGTACTCGTTTAGGAAGCCGTGTATCCCCCTCTCCCTTCCGATCCCGCTCTGCTTTACGCCGCCGTAGGGGAGGTCGAGGCTCTGGAGGTGAAAGGAGTTTATCCAGACGTTTCCGACCCTGAGCTTCTCGCCGATACCTATTGCCCGGTCTACGTTGCCCGACCAAACAGCGCCGAGGAGCCCGTACTCCGAGTCGTTGGCGATCTCGACAGCCTGATTGTCGTCCTCGAACTTGATGACGCACATTACCGGGCCGAATATCTCCTCCTGGGCGATCTTCATCTTATTGTCCACGTCGACGAAGACGGTGGGCTCGAAGAAGTAGCCCTTCTCGAGACCTTCGGGCCGGCTGCCCCCGCAGGCGAGCTTCGCCCCCTCATCCTTTCCGATCCTGACGTATTTTTCAACCGTATT
This sequence comes from Candidatus Zymogenus saltonus, assembly GCA_016929395.1. Lineage (NCBI taxonomy): Bacteria > Deltaproteobacteria > Candidatus Zymogeniales > Candidatus Zymogenaceae > Candidatus Zymogenus > Candidatus Zymogenus saltonus. Next base: position 45,767 of record JAFGIX010000085.1, on the reverse strand, counting down.
TCTCTGACCTTCGCTGATTAGAGCTCCCATGTCGGTGGCGAAATCAGTCGGATCGCCCACCTTTATCCTCTTGACCTTTTTGATCAACTTTTCCACAAAGGCGTCGTAAATCGAGGCGTGGACGAGTACCCTCGTCCCGGAGTAGCAGATCTGGCCGGCGTGGAAGAAGCAGCCGAATATGGCGCTGTCCACGGCCAGGTTCAGCTCCACGTCGTCGAGGAAGATATTAGCCGATTTTCCACCCAGCTCCATCGTCACCCTCTTGAGACCGTCGGCTGTAAGGGAGCAGACGCGCCTACCGGACTGGGTGGAGCCTGTAAAGGAGACCTTGTCGACCTCCGGATGGGAGACCAGCGATTCCCCGACCGACTCGCCCGGGCCGACGATCACGTTGACCACCCCCTTGGGTATCTCCGATTCGGAAACGAGCTTCGTGAACTCCAAGAGCGATAGGGGGGTCAATGTCGCGGGCTTTACCACCACGCTGTTTCCCGCGGCTAGGGGCGCGGCGATCGCCCCCACGCCCCCGACGAGCGGGGCGTTCCAGGGGACTATCTGGGCGCAGACGCCGATAGGCTCCCGCCTGATGTAGGGAAACGCGGCCGCCGGAAACTTGAAGATCGGCATCGCCTCCTCGAATACCCGGTTGGCCGCCTTGGCGTACCACTCGAACCTGTTCTGGGCCGACGACACGAAGCTCCCGCACTGCTTTGCGGCGGCGCCGCTGTTGGCGATCTCGATAGGCAAGATCTCCTGGGCGCGCTCCCTGAATTTACTCAGGAGATCGAGCATTATCCGGGATCGCTCGGAGGGATCTTTTAACCGCCACTCGCCTCTCTCGAAGGAGTCGCGGGCGGCCTTAACGGCGCGCTCAACCTCCGCCTTTCCCCCCAGGGCCGCCTCGGCGATGACCTCCTCGGTGGCGGGGTTTACGACCTTCGTGGTCTTTCCGTCCGAGGCGTCGGCCCACTCCCCGTCAATGTACATTCGGTACTTTTCCATCTAAAACCTCCTAGATTTTTCTCAAGACAATGGTCGGAATTATTTCAAGGCCTAAAATCAAACAAAAAGGGCAAAAAGGGGCCTTCAGTGAACAAGTTGTTTATCGTATGTGGAGTTTCATTATATGCGTAGGCTGTGAATGCTCGAGGTATATACAAAGTATATATATACTATAGATATACCGAAATATGTCAAGAACTATTTGTATAAAGGTTAAAAGAATTGGCGAAAATTTTTGTGAGGTTCCTAACAGGATTCAATCGATAGCCCTGATGAAGCCTTAGCAGAGGATAGAGTCTAATTAAATCTAATTCGAAGATGCGGTTCTTAAGGCTGCAAAAGGAAGGAGGCGATGGCCGATATTGAGAGGGCCATAGGTATTGACCCGAATTACTATTGGGCCTATTACTATTACACGAGGGGGTTGATCTTTGATACGATGGGCGATGCGAAAAAGGCCGTTGTAGACTTTAAATAAGCCTGCGACAACGGGGAGGTGGAAGCGTGTGAAAAGTTAAAGTGAGTTTTAGGCTCTAGCTCACATCGTAACATCTTGAGGCAGGGTTTTATCCGGTTGGATATTTTTCTTACCGTTTGAGAGTGATAACTAGTATATTCCCTATATATAAAAGGAACGGCAAATTCAACTCCAAAGCGCAACTTATATGACCGGGCATGTCGATTTATTGACTTGAAGCTTCCGCAGTGTGCCATGTCATCAAAATGAATTAGCTAAAGATTGTTTCTCTAAACCTCCCTCTTTGCCATCTTGAATATCCGCTTGGCGTTGATGATCTGGGCCGGGACGCTGGCGCCCGCCTCGCTCTGGCTCCCGATGAACCAGAGGTTCTTGAAGGGAGTCCTGAACTTCGGGGCCTCCTTTCCCATGATTGGGCACATCCCGCCGAAGGAGTGGTGATCAGGCATATAGGTGATCCTCTTGAAGTCGTCCGGCGTCAGCGTGATCTTAACCTTAACGCTCTTCCTCAACCCCGGGATTGTTTTCTCCACCTCGACTAATAACTTTTCGGTCATCTCGTCCTTGACCGCCTCCCAACCCCCCTCGATCTCGCTCGGGGCGATGGTGTAAATCGTTATCGAGTGCATGCCTTTCGGCGCCATCTCCGGCGTGTGGAAGGAGTTGATGTAGACTACGAAGCCCTCCTTCCCCTCGTGGTACTCGCCGTCCCGGGTCAGGTAAACGCCCCCCTCGATGTCGTAGGTGTTGATGTAGTAGACGACCGGCCTGTCCTGGTATGGGGTTGGGTCCATGTCTACGCCCAGCTGCACCATGAAGACCGACTCCATCAGCGGAACGTCCTCGATCTTTGCCGCGAAGTCGGTCGGGAGGCGGTCCTTGCCGATGAGTTTAAGGAAGCACTCCCTGGCGCCGCCGCTTACAAACACCATGTCCGCCTCGACGACCTTACCGTTTTCAAGCTCGACGCCCGTGACCTTTTCCCCCTCGGTCAATATTTTCTTGACAGCTTTATTCGTGTGTATTTTCCCTCCAGCCTCGGTTACCGATTTGGCGACCGCATCGACCATCTTCCCGATGCCCCCGGCGACGTAGTAAAACTGCACCCTCTTGGGCCCTATGCCGAAGACCCTCTTTGCGGGGATCCTGTAGTCGTAGGCGGTCTCCGGATTGAAGAAGGGGACGCCCAGCCCGATAAACTCCGAGGGGAGCACGACGAGGTCGGCCAAAATTGCGGTGAAGAAGGCCTTTATCTTCTCGTCGGTGAAGTAGAGGTCGAGGAGCTCCTTCGCCGAGAGCTTCTCGTATTTTTTTATCCTGAGATAGAGGATCAGCATCCCGATCTTGTAGAAGAATGCGCGAACCGGCCCCCTCACCTTAGCCATCCTGTCCAGCGTGACGAGGTCGGTTACGATGTCGCAGATATTGTAGAAGCGGTCTATACCGTCGGCCTCATCGGGAAATATCTCCTTCAACAGATCCTTTCTCCAGTAGGGCCCGCTGTATTTCTCCGGTTTTCTGACGGTGTAATCGGGAAAGGCCACAACGCGGTCTCCCATGATCAGCTTAAACCTGTCGGCGGCACCTATCTCCTTAAGCACGACTCCCCCCGGCTCGCCGGGACCAACGGCCTCGATTATCATCGGCCCGATGTCCCACGTGAATCCCTTCTCCTTCATCGACATCGTAACCCCGCCGATGAAATCAGACTGCTCGTATACGTCAACATCCATCCCGTCCCTTGCGAGATACGCCGCAACGGTGAGTCCCGCCATTCCCGCTCCGATCACTACCGAATTTGTCATGGTCAGCTCCTTAACCGGATAGAGTAAAACAGAATATTTATACGGATTTTGGATTTTATCAGAATCGGGGCCTAAAGACAAGTAAGAATGGGATGGAATAGATGAATAAATTGAAAAATTCCTTTGCACGGAAATACATTGTCCTTGATAAATCCCGACATATAAAGTAGACTATTATTAGGCACTAAAATAGTATTGAGTTTAAGGAGTATATAAGGATGGGGGACAAAGGGAGATTCACGGGCTTCAGCGATGATACGTTGAAGTTTTACAGGGGATTAGCTGTGAACAACAAGAAGGTGTGGTTCGACGACCACAGGGGTGATTTCGAGGATCACGTCATGGCGCCGGCCAGGGATTTCGTCGTCGACATGGGAGAGAGGCTTGAGCTTATCGCCCCGAACATCATCGCCGACCCGAGGGTCAACAAGTCCCTTTTTCGGATAAGCAAGGATGTCAGGTTCAGCAAGGACAAGTCCCCATACAAGACCCACCTGGCGATATTATTCTGGGAGGGGAGGAGGAAGAGGATGGAGTGCTCGGGGTTCTACTTTCACGTGGAGCCGGAGCTCCTTCTGATCGGCGCGGGAATATACATGTTTCCCAAGGAGCACCTGGACGAGTACAGGAGATCGGTGGTTCACCCCACCCACGGCCCTAAGCTCGCCGAGGCGATAAGCGAGGTCGAGGGAGGCTCTTCCGTCAAGGGTGACGGTAGGTGCGGGCTCTACGGCGGGGAGCGCTACAAGAAGGTGCCCCGGGGCTACGACCCGGATCACGAGAGGGCTGGCCTCCTTTTGAACAAGGGGCTTACCGCCTTTGCCGAGTCGCCAATTCCTCGGGAGTTCTACTCGGAGGCGATGGTCGACTACGCCTTCGAATATTTTGTAAAGATGGCCCCCCTCCACCGGTGGCTCGTTGAGATGGTCGAGAGGGTGGGGGAGTAATCTCCCCTGAGATTTATTGATTTAATGGGATGGACGGAAAGGAGGCTTTCGATATGTTATTGGAGGATAGGTTGATCGAGGAGGTAAAGAGACTGTTCGGAGACGATCAAAAGAGGATCGACCACGCCCTTACCGTATTCGGGTATGCCTCTGAGATAATGAAAGCGGAGGGGGGCGACCCGAAGGTCGTGGTCTCCGCCGCGCTCCTCCACGACATCGGCATCAAGGAGGCGGAGAGGAAACACGGCTCCTCCGCGGCCAAGTACCAGGAGATGGAGGGCCCGAGGATCGCCGAGGGGATAATGAGGGATGTGGGCCTCGACGCCGACACGATAGACCACGTGTGCCGGATCGTGGGGAGCCACCACAGCGCGAGGGATATCGACACAGTGGAGTTCAGGATCATCTGGGATGCGGACTGGATAGTCAACATCCCGGATTTGTATGACGTTGAGGACAAGGGAAAGCTCGCGGGTGTGATAAAAAAGCTTTTCAGGACGAAGAGTGGAAGGGAGATCGCCGAGGGGAAATATCTCTAAACAGGAAAGGCTTTCAAGTAGAAAGGCGGCGGGAGAGTCGGATAAATCCGGCATCTCCCGCCGTCGTCCTTTATGTTTTAAATCCTCTCGATCATATATTCTTTCTACTCCGAGCAGCAGGGACAGGAGAGGAGGAAACCCTCGAAGACCTGTCCGATGTAGAGCCTGCCGTTAATGACGCGTCCCACGCTCCCCGCCGATATTTCCTGACCCTTGTTGGCGTAGATTTCCTTGACTTCGCCCGCCGGAGAGACTACCAATATCTGCGTGGGGGAGATGTTTGCGCCGTCCTTGGCGTGTTTCAAGAAGATAAACGAGTTGAAGTGACATGCCGCGTAAATGGTGCCGTCAGGCTCGATTTCGAGGTTGTCCGGCATCGTGCCCAGGTCGACCTTCGAGAGGTATTTCAGCCCGGTGATCTTGCCTTCGGTCCTTATGATCTCGTATTTCTTGACCGACTTGTCCATCAGAGCCGCGCGGTACAGATACTCCGCCCCGTCCGCTTTAAAGTAGTTGATACCGTTTCCGTAGGACTCCGGGTTGCCGAAGTCGATATATTCCGCACCGTCGTAGTAGATGATGTCGCCGTTTTTTATCTTGAAGAGGGCCTTGATCTTCTTGATGGTGTTTCCTCCCTTGCCGGAGTCGTTGGAGACGAATAACGTCCCGTCGGGCAGCGCCACGAGGTCGTTCGGGCTCGTGTAGAGCTCGCTCTTAAGCGTCTCGACGTGCTTCCACTCCCTGTTGTTTCCACTGCCCGTCATGTCGAAGACCTCTACGGTGTGCAGCCCCTCAGCCGGATTCGGGTGGGAGATGACGAAGAGCCTTCCGCCGGTATCCGTGGTTATGTAGCTGACGCCGTGGGGCTTGAAGCTATCCGGGTACTCGATGTCGATCGGATTTCCCACCTGCTCCTCGGGCGGGAGGGCAAGGTCGATCCAGAAGAGCTTTCCGTCTTTCTCATGGTTTCTCCTGTCGTCGCTGGAGACGACGAGGATATTCTCGCTTGCGATGTAGGCGAAGTCCTCCGGCCCCGGCATCCCGGTGATTCTGATGCAGTTGTCGATGGGAATCTCCGTCTCGATGTTCTTTGCGCACCCGGTGGCGAGGCATAAGGGTACGGCCGTCAGTAAAATTAATAAGACTTTCAGCCCGCTAATATTTTTCGTTTTCGCAGACATTTCATTTCCCCTTAGAAAATTTAGGATATTTTCACTAATATATATAGTATTTATCAATTTTGCAAGGGGAAAGTTGGGGGGGAGGGCCATAGAAAATGTAATAAAGCCTTTTAAATTTCATTATAAAAATTCAAAATTTTTATTATCATTGTTATAAGTTCTCTTTGACATAATACAAATATTTATGATTTAATATGCCCTTGGTTGTTTAGCGGATTTAAAACTAAAAAGAGATGATTTAAAAAGGTTTTTTCAATGGTCAGAATAATGTATTTTAGACTGGTCACTTTTCAGGTTATTCTTCTTATTGCTTTATCGATAAACTTGTATGCTAAAAACAGAATAGTGCTTACAGGTGGTGTTTTGGCGGGGCAATCATTGTCTGAATCGAAGTGGACAATTTATGTGGAGCCGAAGGAATACATAGAAGGAAATATTGAGTGCAAAACATATAACAGCAACAGCCCAGATGCCGTAGTACCTTTCGGATATACCTGGACTTGGGGTAAACGTGAAAGTTCAATAGTGACTATTGATAAATGGATTCCGACAGGCGGTAGAAATTGGGATATCCCGATAGATTTGAAGGCTCCTTCTGAACCAAAAACATATTACGTAATTTTTGGCACAAACGGTGAATTCAATATGGAACAGGTTTTCTCTTCGACAAGTTGGGTTTATAGAAAAATCGTTTGGTATGATGGTAATGATTTTCACGATATGGATGATAAAGTTTTGTTTTTTGCACATGAAAATGGATATATTCAGAATTGGCCGTACTTAAATGATACAGGATATCATGTTGATGACGTTCCAGTAATGCCTATTAAGGTGATTGTAAAACCAAAGATAATTGAACCAAAAGTGCTTGAAAAAAAACCGGAAAATAAGCCCAAAATAATTACCGAAACCGAAACCAAGACAATAAAAACTTCTCCAACCTTTAGTGAAAAGGATGATTCTGATTTATTATCAAATCCATGGTTTATAGGTTTAGTTACCACAATTATTGGCGGGATAATAGTCTATATTATTACAAGGAATTTCATCTTTTGATAGACCTATTCTTAATTGGGTGAGAATCAGATAAAGGAAAGCAGGAAAAGTAAATTTTAATAATATTGAATACTGAATACACCTATAAACTAAAGCTCCCCCCCCTCACCTCATCAGATACTTCACCGCATCCGTAATCCCCTCGAGGGTCATCTCGTACATCGGAAAGACCTCCTTGACGATCGGGATCGTGTCGGTGTGGGGCCAGATACGGGCGGGCCTTGGGTTCAGCCAGACGCACTTTCTGAAGTGGTCCTTGACCATCTTCAGCCAGTGGATGCCGGGGGTGTCGTTTCTGTAATAGTAGTAGATGGCGCCGTCGACGTTGAGAAGCTCCGAGGGGGCCATGTCGGCGTCACCCACGAGGATAGCTCTGTAGTCGCTCCCGTACTGCCTCAGGACATCGATGGTCTTTGCCTTCTCCCTCTTCATGAAGTCGCTGTACATCTCCTGGTAGATGCAGTTGTGGAAGTAGAAGTACCTGAGGTCCCTGATCTGGCTCTTGGCGGCGGAAAAGAGGCGCTCCACCGTCTGGACGAAGGGGTTCATCGACCCGCCGGAGTCCATGAAGAGGAGGACCTTTGCGGCGTTGGTGAGGCTTCTTCCCCAGACGAGGTCGATCTCGCCGCCGTTCCTGCAGGTCTTGTCGATGGTCTTGTCGAGGTCGAGCTCGTCCTCCGGCCCCCGGGGGAGGAGCGTCCTCAGCCTCGACAGGGCGACCTTGATGTTCCTCGTGTCGAGGATTACTTCGGACGAGTAGTTCTTGAACCTCCGCTCCTCGGCGATCTGGACGGCGCGCCTGTGGCGGGAGCCGTCCTGGCCTATCCTCACGCCGGTGGGGTGAAAGCCGTAGGCCCCCTGGGTAGACGTCCCGCCGGTGCCTATCGCTCTGTTTCCTCCCTTGTGTCCCTTGTAGCGTCCCTCCCCCCACTGGCGCTCGAAGTTCGCCCTGACCTCGTCGAGATCGAGGGCTTCAAGGAGGGCCATCTGCTCCGGCGTGAGGACGAGCGCATCAATTCTCTCCAGACCTTTCAGTATCTCGGCGACCATCTCCTCCGGGGTCTCGATCCCCTTGAAGTAGGAGGCGAATGCGATGTCGTATTTGTCGTAGAGGGCCTCGTCCTTGACGAGAACCGCCCTAGCGATGTAGTAGAAGCGATCGAGGCTCGTCAGGTTGAGGTTCTCGGAGAGGACCTTGTGTAGCACGATCCACTCGGTTAGGGAGACCGGCACTCCCCTCGATTTTAGCTCGAAGAAAAAATCGATGAACATCTACGCTCCTCGTCCGTTTCTCTGGCGGTAGCCCTGATAGCTCTTGTCGTAGTCCTTGTGCCTCTCGACTGTGATGTAGTCCTCGTTTTTCTTCATAAGGGTTCCCAGAAACGGTATCTCGGCCTCCACCCGGTCGGGGTCTATCCCCCCAACGATGAGCGCCTGAACCCAGTCGATAAGCTCCGAGGTAGAGGGCTTTTTCCTGAGCCGGTTGAGGGACCTTATCCAGTAGAACCTGGCGATGACGGCGTCCATCAGGTCTCTTTCGATATTCGGGAAGTGGACCCTGATTATCCGTTCCATCAGCTCATCGTCCGGAAACTCGATGTAGTGGAAGACGCACCGGCGAAGGAACGCGTCCGGGAGCTCCTTCTCGCTGTTGGAGGTGATGATGACGATGGGCCTGTTCTTCGCGGTGATCGTCTCGTCCGTCTCCGGTATGTGAAAGGACATCACGTCCATTTCGTTTAGGAGGTCGTTGGGAAACTCGAGGTCGGCCTTATCGATCTCGTCGATGAGAAGCACCACCTGCTTATCCGTCGTGAAGGACTGACCGAGCTTTCCGAGCTTGATGTAGCGCTTGATGTCGGAGACGTTCCCCTCGCCGAAGCGGGCGTCGTTGAGCCTCTGCACCGTGTCGTATACGTAGAGGCCGTCCTTGGCCTTGGTGGTCGATTTGATGTTCCAAACGATGATCTCCTTTTTTATACCCTCGGCAATGGAGTGGGCGAGAAGCGTCTTTCCGGTTCCCGGCTCCCCCTTGACCAGGAGGGGCCTGCTTAAGGCGATGGAGACGTTTACCGAGTCCATCAGGTGTTGGGAGACGATATAGCTTTCGGTTCCGCTGTAATCTTTCATTTCTATATCCAATATCCAAAAAGTGAAAAAGAACTGTAGGGTTTTAAAGCATTAAATAATTAGTATAGTTTATTTGCGGGGGAAGGTCAAGGGAAAGTGGTTTAAAAATTTGAATTGCCATTTTGTTATTCAGGCTGATTGTGACGCAATGTAGTAATGTGAAGTCACCCGGCTACCTTATCTCAGGCGCAGGCGGAAGGGCCACCTCTTCGGTAATCACGAAGGCGACATCCACGTGCCTCCTGACCAGAGAGGCCGGAAATATGGGGGAAATCTCCCCGTAGAGCGCCCTCCTGACTCCGTATTTCTGCCAATCCCTGTTCATGTATATCCTGATTTTTTTTGCCGAAAATATCTCCCTCATCCCCACCGTCACTGCCCTCTTCGGGATGTAGTCTATGGCGCCGCCGCCCGCAGTGACCGAGTTTATCGTCCTCGTCTCGCGCGACAGGGATAGGACCCTGGTGGGGAGGTTTAAAAATTCCTCGATATCTACCGGCATATCAGGAGGCTCGTTGAAGGCGAGGTGGCCGTTTATACCGACGCCGGCAAAGGATACCTCTATCCCGCCGGAGTCCTCTATCAAATTCCCGTACGCCCCCACGTCTGCCGGATTGGGGAAGTGGACGCTCTTTGGATCGAATCCCGCCCTTCCGGTCAGCCGCTTCGTTAAGGTCTCCTCGACAAATGCCCTAAATGAGAGGGGATGGTTTGTGGAAATGTAGCGGTCGTCATCGGTCAGGTACTCGTCCATGAAGAAGAAGGAGGATCGCGAGAGGTCGATCCCCTCATCGATGGCGATATTCACGAACGGCTCGTACTGCCCCTTCGGCCCCACCGGGAGGATGAAACTCGTTTTTTTATCGGTATTGTTGTTTTTCTCTATCTCGTCCGCCATTGTCCTTGCGAAGTTTTGGGAGAGGGCCTCGTCGTATTTAACGATAGTCACGGGGATGTCGCCCCCGATATTGATCCCCCTTGCCAGCTCCGCCGCCGGAATCGACATAAGCTTTTCGGTTTCCATATAGATGTCATCCTTTTATAATGTGCGGTTTCAATCAATTGATGGCAATGTGATTGTGAAAGTCGATGTTATCAAATTGGGCAGGAAAGTTCAAGTCCATTGAGGATAGAAAAAAAGGATTTTTTTATCTGAGCCGTATTACGCTTGACAAAGATTTGCGGGTTTTCTATTCTTAAAAAATGCTTAATATAGTTATTGAGGTGATAAAATGGGAGACAAAGGATTCTATAATTATTCCTTTTTCGGCAAAGGGGATTGGAGTTTCTCAAGGTTGAGGCGCAGGGACTTCATGAGGATAAGCGCGCTGACTGGCGCCGCCGCTCTGGGAGGGTTGATGACCGGCTCCCTGTACGGCTGCCGCGGCGGCGATGCTCCCAAATCGTCCGTGTTAGATAAATATCAGCTTGACGTTAGTAAGTTGATCACAAAGTCAGAGCCTATTCTCGGTTACAGGCCGAATATCGTCATAATAAACGCCGACGACATGGGCTACGGCGACCTCGGCTGCTACGGCGGCGGGTCAATCAGGACGCCGAATATCGACAGGCTGGCGGGGGAGGGGATTCGATTTACCGACTTTTACTCCTGCAACGCATTGTGCTCGCCTTCGAGGGCCGGACTCCTCACTGGGAGGTACCCCCAGCGCTCCGGTGTGACATGGCCGATATGGCCGAAGGATGAGTCGTTCAAGAGGTCTGCGGTTCAGAAGCTGGGCCACACGATAGGCAAGCTGGGCGTTACCGACATGGGGTCTCCCAGCACACTTGAGGGGATTCCCGATGAGGAGATCACCCTCTCAGAGGCGCTGAAGCTGGCCGGATACAAGACCGGGATGGTGGGCAAATGGCACCTGGGTGATCTGAGCAAACAGCCGGAGTACAACCCCCTCGAGCACGGCTTCGATTTCTTCTTCGGGCTGCCCCACAGCAACGACATGTTTCCCTGTCCCCTCTACAGCAACAGGGAGGAGATGGAGGCGGACATAGGGCTCGATCAGGCGAGGCTCACCGGGCTTTACACCGACAAGGCGGTGGAGTTCATAGAGGGCTCCAAGGACGCCCCGTTTTTCTTCTACTTCGCACACACGTTTCCCCACCAGCCCCTTTTCGCATCGGAGCGGTTCAGGGGGAAGTCCCTCGGCGGGATATACGGGGATACTGTGGAGGAGGTCGACTGGAGCGTGGGCGAGCTCCTCGATTGTCTGAAGAGAAACGGCCTCGAAAAAAAGACACTCGTGATATTCACCAGCGACAACGGCCCCTGGTTCGAGGGGAGCCCCGGCGGACTGAGGGGGAGGAAGGGTCAGAGCTACGAGGGCGGATTCAGGGTCCCCATGATCGCCAGGTTCCCAGGGCATATTCCTGCCGGGAGTTTATGCGAAGAGCCGGCCATGAACATAGACATCTTCCCCACATGTCTTGGGCTGGCGGGACTCAATCCCCCAGTCGACCGCGTAATCGACGGCGTGGACATGAACGGGCTTTTAACTGGAAGGTCAAAATCGTCTCCCCACGAGGCGCTTTTCTTCTATCACCAGGACGAGCTTGAGGGGGTGAGGATGGGTAGGTGGAAGTACTTCCGCAACATCCATCACTACGTCTATCCGATGCCGGTGGACAAGGAGACCAAGCCCCTGGGGAAGATGGGAAGGGGGAGGCTGGGCAAGTGGCCCCTTCTGTACGACATGGACAACGACCCTGGCGAAAACTACAACGTGATCGACACCTATCCAGAGATAGGCCGCAGGCTCCTTGAGGAGATGGAGAGGTGGGAGGGTGAGATGGCGGCAAACCCGAGGGGATGGATTGGTGGAAAGGGCGTAAAATAATATCTTTTTGGTGGTGTTTTAGGTGGCGCCTCGGGTGGATGGGGACGTTAATATTTCTTCTTTTGCAGGGATATTTAATACGGATGATTCGGCGGGCCGAATGTTAAGTATATTTAACTATTTACCGCTCATATAGAAAACCGGTCTCGGCTCCATCAAATCAGTAATACAATGGGGTAAGGGCCATTGAAAACGGCGCTCTCCGACGTCTCTTGGATTGGGCGGAACCGCCGCCGATTTGGGGATCGGTAGGGCCGGCTTGCAGGCGGGCATCCATCGCGTGTTTCCGTCGATATTTATCAAATTCGATTTCCACCTTATTACCACTCATTGGCCGGCATTGACAGGATATGCTTTTTGCGAGAATCCCGGCCCCGCTATCGACTCCCGCCGCTCTATTTGGTGGAGAGCTCCCTTGCCCTTTCGTACTCCTCTCTCGCCTTCAAGGGACATGCGGTGAGGTCCGAGACCGATGAAAGGACGAGGTGGAGGAGCGCGGATTTCGGGTGCTTTTTAATCCCGTCAGAGAGGAGCTTCACCTCCTCCATGTAGAGCCGGTGCCTTTCGAGGACAAGTCCCCTAAGGGCGATGTCCACAGGCGAGCCCCCTGTCCCCCGTGAGGCAGAAAGCCTCGCGACAGCTATGATCTCCCTTTCGACGGCCCTCTCCTCGTCCGTGGTGATGATAAAAAACTCGGGGCGGTCAAAGGCGTTTGAAGAGAGGGGGAGGTTGCAGATATTCACGCAGCAAGTCACATCCCACGTGTAGAGGGCCCCGGGGATAAATTCCACTGAATCTTTCAGATTGATCGTCCTTTTGCCGTTTCTCGGGGTCTCGACTATCTCCGCGCCGTCCTTGTAGAGGTGAAAGACGTAATTCGATCCCCCAACGGCCCAATTCCACCTAAATGTCCCGTCCCAGAGGCTACCCCTGACAGCCGTGTTCCTCGGCGAGAGGAGGTATATCTCGTCCGACGGACGGCCCTTCACGTTTTCGGCGAATACGGGAGTGGCCTCGATCTTCTTTTTGATGAGAGAATCGATCTCTCCGAAGAGGCCCTTGTCGTTGAACAGGCCCTTTCTCTCGTCTCTTATCTCGGCCCGGAGTTCCTCCCACGCCTCCGATCTCCAGTCTCCCCCATCAAAAGGCCCGATGATGGTGGAAATCATGGAACACGATACAAGATATATTGACAGCGAAATCGATATTGCGATTTTTAGTTCACGCCGCAGGATATTTTTTAACAGCATTTTTTGATGGTCACGGATAATCTATTTAAATATGTAAAGTTTATCCTTGAAAATTTTCCTCAGGGGCCTTTTGAATTCTATTCTCAAATTTTTTTGTGTCAAGACAAAAAGTGTGATATTAAGTTTATTCTGTTCTTTGAAAAAACCTCGAGTTTTGAGGAAGACAATAGTATGAAATAGTTTGTAAAATGGGAAAAATCTTTTACGAAATATGTTGACACGACAAAGATATTCTGGTATAAAAACGTAGCTTAAAGCTTAAAGTTATACTTTAAGATGGTGGTTTGGGCGGTTGTTAGATATGGCGTATTATTCTCTTAAGCCTGTAAAATCGGCTGGAGTAAGCTATAAGGTCAGGCGTATTATTCTGCTTTAATATTTGATATGGAGGGTTCATGTTTAAGACCAGAATTACCGAGCTTTTGGGGATCAAGTATCCGATCCTCATGGGAGGAATGCAGTGGCTGTCCTATGCCGAGCTCGTTTCGGCCGTCTCCGAGGCGGGCGGTATGGGATTTATCCCCGCGGCCTCCTTCGAGACTCCTGAAGGCCTGAGGGCCGAGATAAAGAGAACAAGGGACTTGACCGATAAACCTATCGGTCTCAACATATCGATGCTCCCCGAGTTCAGCGAGGGGGAGCTGACGATGGATTATCTCGCCGTCGGGATAGAGGAGAAGGTCAACGCCATAGAGACAGCGGGGCGCTCTCCGGAAGCCCTGGCCCCTTTGATAAAGGACGCGAGAATCCCCTTGATCCACAAGGTCCCGCAGGTGCGCTTCGCCAGGAAGGCGGAGAGCCTAGGCGCGGACGCCGTTACCATCGTGGGATTCGAGTGCGGGGGACACCCGGGCATGGCGGACGTGACCTCGTTGATCCTGATAAACAAGGCGTCCAAGGTCCTCGACGTTCCGGTGCTGGCGGCGGGGGGTATAGTAGACGGGAAGAGCTTTCTCGCCGCCCTGTCGCTGGGGGCGGAGGGGGTCGTCATGGGGACGAGGTTTATGGCTTCCAAGGAGTCGATCGTCCACAAGAATTTCAAGGACTGGTTCATAAACGCCACCGAAAACGACACCACGGTCCTCCTCAGGAGCATCTACAATCCGATGCGGGTCATGAACAACGAGACAGCAAAGAAGGTCAGGGAGATTGAGGCGCGGGGCACGACCCTGGAGGAGCTCATCACCTATGCCAGCGGCAAGGTGGGGAAAAAGGCCTACGAGACGGGCGACACGAAAATGGGCGTCATCGCCGTCGGGGAGTGTGTGGGGCTCATTGACGATATTAAGGGGATCAAGGAGATCGTGGAGGGGATGATAGCTGAGGCGGAGGGAGTTTTGAAGAGGCTTAATGGAATCTTTAACGGATAATAAGGTCACGGATAGTAAGGTAAATATTACAATTTCAGGAGGGAATTATGTTCCAAACTAAGATAACCAAGATGTTCGGCGTTAAATATCCGATATTTTGCGGCGCCATGATGTGGCTATCCATTCCGCCCCTCTGCGCCGCAATCTCCGAGGCGGGAGGAATAGGAAATCTCACCGCCGCGAACTACGAAACGGAAGACGAATTTCGGGCCGCTATAAACGAGGTTAGGAAGCTGACCGACAAGCCGTTCATGGTCGGAATAACGATCCTCCCCTCTTTGAGGATTACCGGGGAGCACCACGCCATGTACGTGAAGGTCTGCGCCGAGGAGAAGATCGCAGGGGTCGAGATCTCCGGCGCCCCCCTGGACAGGGGGTTGGGGATGGACGCGATAGAGAGCCTAAAGAAGGCTAATGTCAAGATGTTTCAGAAGGTGGGTGCCGTCCGCCACGCCGTACACGCCGCAAAAGTGGGCTACGACGGTATATACGCGGCGGGAATCGAGGAGGGAGGTCACCCCTTGAACGACGACGTAACTACGATGCTCCTGACCCCGAGGATAACCGAAGAGGTGGATATCCCTGTGGTCACGGTGGGCGGGATAGCGGACGGACGCTCGGTTGCGGCGGCTCTTACCCTCGGTGCCGAGGGGGTTATGATGGCGAGCCGCTTCATCGCCACGGTGGAGTGTCCCTGCCATAATAATATAAAGAACGAGCTTTTGAAGAGACAGGAGTTCGACACCACAATATTCGGCCAGTCGATCGGCCTACAGGGAAGGGCCTTGAAGAGCAAGGTTATAGAAGAGGTGATCGAGATCGAGGAGTCTGGAGGCGGATTGGAAGATCTGATCCCATTGATCTCTGGGCAGCGTATCAAGGAGGCGTGGGAGAAAGGAAACGTGGATTTTGCGCCCCTGATGGTAGGTCAGTCGATAGGCCTTATAAAGGAGATCGTGACGGTCAAGGAGCTTCTCGACAGAATGGCGAAAGAGGCCGTGGAAACCCTTGAGAAGACAAGCAAGAAAATAGTAAAATAATATTGATATGAGAGGTCAACTGTCAAGTTGATCGAAAAAGTTCTTTATTGGGAGGAGAGAGATGTCCGAAAACCACGTGCTCGGTGAAAAGAAGGGGAATATATATTACTTAACTCTCAACCGCCCCGAGAAGAGAAATGCCATCACGTTCGATATGCTGATCGACATCGCCGAAAAGGTCGAGAGCGTTGTAAATGATCCGGAGGTGAGGGCGATCATCGTCAAGGGGGAGGGAAAGCTATTCTCCGCCGGGGTCGATTTCAACTCCCTCGGGATGCTCGTGACGAGGTTTATGGCGGATTCGGCGGCTGGGGGTGCCACGATAAGGTCCGACATCCACAAGTACCAGCATTATCTCAACCGCCTCGAGGCGATAGAGGTGCCGATCATTTGCGCGATCCATGAGCGTATTTTCGGAATGGCCGTGGAGTTCACACTGGCATGCGACATAAGGCTTATGAGCGACGACTGCATGTGGGGAATGCAGGAGCTTCAGATCGGCGTTATCCCCGACCTTGGGGGAACGGCGCGCCTCTGCAAGCAGCTCGGCCAGCAGAGGGCGATGGAGATTCTGATGACGGGCAGGATGTACGACGCAGAGACCGCGCTGAAGTGGGGCCTCGTCAACCACATATTCCCCAAGGATCAGCTGCTAAAAGAGGCGGAAAACCTCGCCCAGGAAATCGCGAAGACGTCGCCCATCTCCGTGGGCGCGGTAAAGAGGATAGCCAAGCAGGGTGAGGGGGTGAATCTCATGACCCAGCTCGACATGGAGATAAACCTCCAGTCCCAGATATTGAGGTCGGAGGACTTCAAGGAGGGTGTGCAGGCAAAGATGGAGCGGAGGGAGCCGAACTGGAAGAGGAGGTAACCGGCGTCAGCGTTACATCCCGGATATTTTATGACAATCAAGCCAATGGAGGTTCAAGGTGATTGAGGAAAGATTCAGGCCGGCCGCGGAATTCGCCATAACCAGCATCGAGGGAATAAGGAGAACCGGCATAAAGATCCTGGAGATGAAGGAGAGGTACGCAAAGCTCCTGATGCCCCTGGAGGGAAACGTCAACCACATCAATATGATGTACGCCGGGTCCCTCTTTACCATCGGGGAGATAAACGGGGGAATAATCCACGTATGCTCCTTTGACGTGCACAAGTATGTCCCGATCGTAAAGGAGATCAACATCCGCTTTCGCCGTCCCGCTTTTACCGACATCACGGTCGAGGTGTCGATGGACAAACAGGAGGCGGACAGGATCCAGAAGGAGGCGGATGATAAGGGAAAGGCCGATTTCGAGATGGAGCTGGAGTTGAAAGACGCCAAAGGCGAGGTCGTGTCGATCGTAAAGGGTATCTGGCAGATCCGCCAGATGCCGGAGGGAATGGTGGCCCCCTTTCCGAAGACATAACACAAGGGCCTGTTCCGACCGACCGATGAATTGAGCGGACTCGCCGCCTAAAGGACTCGTTTGCTCAAAAACAAATCTGCACTCCTAAAGGAGGATTGACTCTTGGTTTTCGATAAAGCCTATAAGAGAGGCGACTTCAAGATTGTAAGGCTCTTCGAGAGGGTCAAGGTCGGCCCGATCGAGATAAAGAACAGGATAGTCATGCCGGCCATGGGGCTTGGCTATACGGACGATTATACTTTCACCGACCGCTTCAAGGAATATTTCAGGGAGAGGGCCGAGGGAGGAGTGGGGCTGATGCTGATCGGCCCGATAGCCATAGACAGAGTCGGAGCCGCCCCTTACGTGCCGGAGCTCTTCGACGACAGGAACGTCGAGGCGCTTAGCCGCTTCATAGAGGAGATAAAGAGGGACACCGGCGTAAAGGCGGGAACGCAGCTCTTCCACATGGGGAGGAACGCCTTTTCCTACTTCACGGGAAATACTCCTGTCGCACCATCCGCAATACCCGGAAAGCTAACCGGTGAGACCCCGAGAGAGATGACAAAAGACGATATCGCCGAGGTCCAGAGAGCCTTCGTTGACGCCGCCAAGCGGGCAGTGGAGGCGGGGTTCGACTACGTGGAGCCGGTGGGGTGCACCGGATACCTCATAAGCCAGTTCCTCTCGCCTCTGACCAACAAACGCACAGACGAGTACGGCGGCCCGATCGAGAACAGGATGCGCTTCGGGATAGAGATAGTCAAGGGGATAAAGGAGGCGGTAGGAGATACGGTCGCAGTGGGAATCAGGATTGCCGGAAACGACTTCATGGAGGGCGGGCACACAAACAAGGAGTCGGCCATCTTCGCCGCGGAGTGCGAAAAAGCGGGGGCCGACGCCATAAACGTGACCGGCGGCTGGCACGAGACCTACATCCCCCAGCTTACCACCAACGTCCCGCAGGGGGTGTACCTCTACCTCGCCAGAGGGATAAAGGAGAAGGTCAACATCCCGGTCTTCGCGTCAAACCGCCTCGGCAACCCTGAGGTGGCCGAGAGGGCGATCAGGTCGAAGGCCTGCGACCTCGTCTGCTGGGGGAGGCCCCTGATATGCGACCCGGAGCTTCCCAACAAGGTAAAGGAGGGGAGGTACGACGAGATCGTCCCCTGCATAGCCTGCAACCAGGGGTGCTTCAACGCGGTATTCGAGGGTAGGTCCGTCTCCTGCATCCTCAACCCGAGGGCGGGAAGGGAGCTCGAGTTCCCGAAAAAAGAGGGGAAGGCGAAAAAGAAGCTGAAGGTCTTGATCGCCGGGGGAGGCCCAGCAGGGATGGAGTTTGCAGTCACGGCGGGATTGTTGGGACACGACGTCACGCTCTACGAGAAGGAATCGAGACTCGGCGGGCAGATAAACCTCGCCATGTCACCGCCGGGGAAGAGAGAGCTTATGAACATCATAGAGAGCTTCGAGAACAGGATGAAGAAGTTCGGCGTTGAGGTCAGGCTCGAAACGGAGCTTACCCCTGAGATGGTGAAAAAGTCGAACCCGGACGTACTGGTCGTCGCCACCGGCGCCGAGCCCATAGAGATCAAGGTCCCCGGAATAAACAAGCCCCACGTTATAAGCGCCTGGGACGTCCTGATGGACAGGGTGACGGAGATCGGGGACAATATCGTGATAATCGGGGGGAGCGCTACGGGTTGTGAGACCGCCCACTACATCGCCGCTATGGGAACCCCGGACGCCGACACCATGAGGTTTATCCTGTACCACAACGCCGAGGAGATCGAGTTTGCAAGGGAGCTTTTGTACAAGACCGGAAAGACGATAACCGTAATCGACATGGTCGAGAGGCTGGCCGAAAACGTGGGGAAGACATCGAGGTGGTCCCTCATGAAGAGCCTGAAGCTCCTGGGCGTAAACCTCAAGCCCAAGACGAAGCTCGTCGAGATCACCGACGACGCGGTTATTGTGGAGTCGAATAACAGACAGTACTCGATACCGGCGGACACCGTGATTACTGCGGTGGGGGCGAAGTCGGTGAGGAAGCTTATGGACGCGGTATCCGGAAATGACATCAAGGTGATAACGATAGGTGATGCAAAAGGGCCGAGGAAGATCACCGAGGCGGTTCAGGAGGGATTCGAGGAGGCGTACAATCTGTAGGGCTTCCGGCTGAAGCGGGATTTGGACATTTAGGGGGGGTGGGGCATTAAAGGGGGTGGTCATTTGATGTTCAGGAGGGGGGGGAAGGAAGGGGGGGACAAAATCATCTTTGGGGGATTGGGGGGAGGGGGGTAAAAATTGTGGTGGGAGTCGGGATATCAAAGACCAAAGGCCAAGGGAGATCCATAATAATCGGTAATTGTAAATCTTAAATAGACTGGGCCGATGGTCCAATTTAAAAATTGCTACTGCAATGACAAGGAGTAATATCATGGCGAAGAAATACGATGCGGTCGTTATCGGGGCGGGGCTGGGAGGGATGTCCGCCGCCACGTTGATCGCAAAGCAGGGGAAAAGCGTACTCCTACTGGAGCGCCACAACATTCCCGGCGGGTACGCCACCTCGTTTTGCCGGGGCAGGTTCGAATTCGACGTGGCCCTCCACGAGCTTTCCGGGGTGAAGAGCCCGGAAGGGGTGCCGGGAGACCTCTACCAGTACCTGACCGCCATCGGGGTGGCCGACAAGGTCGAGTTTATCCGGATGCCGGATCTCTACAGGGTGGTGGACGACAACATCGACATGACCCTGCCGGCGAACCGGGACGAGTGCGAGGAGATGTTGATGGAGGAATTCCCTGGTGAGGCCGAGGGGATCGAGAACTTCTTCGATACGACGATAAACCTCATGAAGGACTACAAGGGAATTATCAACTCCGCGGCTGCCCGCTCGGACGACTTCTCCGTGGATAAATTCCCTACATTCGTAAAAAACGGGATGAAGACCTACGGGGAGGTCCTCGATACCTTTGTAAAGGACGAGAGGTTGAAGAGCGTACTATCCCCCTACTGGGGATACGCCGGCCTTCCCCCTTCCAAGGTCCCGTTTCAGCTCATGTCCGCCATATGGGACGCATTTCTCACAAACCCGCCCCACCACATAAGGGGGAGGTGCCAGGCGCTCTCCAACGCCTTCATGGACACCTTCTTCGAGAGCGGCGGCGTCGTAAAGTTCAACACCGGGGTCAAGAAGATAAACGTGAAGGACGGGAAGGTGACCGGCGTTGTCACCGACGAGGACGAGGAGGTGACGGCCACGGTAGTGGTGTCCAATGCCAACCCCCTCTCCACCATGATAAACCTTGTGGGACCGGAGAACACGCCGAGGGAGTTCCAGAGGGAGATGAACAGCAAGATAATCGGCTTTTCCACCGTGAACCTCTACATCGGGCTCGACTGCCCGTCGGAGACGATAGGGGCTACGGTCCACGAGAACTTCCTCAACATGGGCAGCGGCATAGAGGAGGCGTGGGAGAGGGGCTTCACCATGAAGCCGCCGGAGGGGATACTCTTTACCTGCTACAACGTGACCGACCCGCTCTTCTCGCCCCCGGGGACATCGGTGATCGTGATGACAGCGACCGCCTACGCCCGTCCCTGGTACATGATACCCCCGGACAGATACGTGGACGTGAAGAACCGATACGCAGAGGGTATGCTCGAGGTGGGGGAGAAATACTTCCCCGGATTGAGGGAGCATATCGAGGTGATCGAGGTGGCGACCCCGGTGACCAACATGCGCTACACCGGAAACCCGGGAGGGGCCATCTACGGCACCGACCAGTATCTGTCCGATTCCGGTCTTCTGAGGCTTCAGCACAAGGCCCCGGTAGACGGCCTGTTCTTTGCGGGCGCCTGGACGATTCCGGGAGGCGGATTTCAGCCGTCGATCGCGGCCGGCTCCATCGCCGGCGGCAGGGCCCTTGGCAAATTAATGAAATAGGGGGGAGACCAAAATGAATATTCAGGAGTTTTTAGGTAACGTCGAGGGATTCAAGGAGGCCATAGAGGAGAGGGAGATACTGAAAAGGGTCTTCGGTGATCTCACCCTCCCCAAGGATTTCGTGGAGAGCTTCGTTAGCCTCCTCCACCCGAAGTCGATAGACGTAAAGGCGGTCGATATTATTGAAGAGACCCCATCCACCAAGACAATAAGACTGTCGCCGAAGGACGGCTACCTTCCGCCGTTTCGGGCCGGCCAGTACGTGAGCCTCAAGGTAAAGATCGGAAAGGTCTTGACGGGGCGCTCCTTCACGATCTCGTCTCCGCCCCACACCAGGGGCTACTACGACGTCACGGTAAGGAGGATGGAGGAGGGCTTCGTCTCCCACTACCTTATGGACGACGTAAAGGTGGGGGACGAGTTTCAGATATCGGCGCCGTCCGGCTCCTTCTATCACGAGCCCTTGACCGACGGAAAAGACCTCGTCTTCATCGGCGGCGGCTCCGGGATCACCCCGTTTAGGAGCATCATCAGGGAGGTGATCGACCGGGGACTCGACTTCAATATCTGGTTGATCTACGGAAGCCGCACCACTGACGATGTGATCTTCGGCGACGAGTTCAAGGCTATATCGGAAAAGCACAAGAATATCAACTACCAGCTCGTTGTCTCGGAGCCGCCGGCCGGCTATAAGGGTGTTACTGGATTTATCACGGCCGATGTAATAAAGGACTTTTTGGGCAGCGTAAAGGGGAAGACCTTCTACATGTGCGGGCCGAACCTCATGTACTCCTTCGTGATGCCCGAGCTTGAAAAGCTGAAGGTCCCGGGGAGAAGGATCAAGAAGGAGGCGTACGGCCCGCCGGCGGACATCACAAAGGAGCCGGGCTGGCCCTCGGATGTATCTCCGGATAAGGTTTTCAAGATAAAAGTCAACGGCGAGAAGACGATAGACGCCAAGGCAGGAGAGCCGATCCTTAGCAGCCTCGAAAGGGCGGGGCTGGTGTCCCCCTACCTCTGCAGGAGCGGGGAGTGCAGCTACTGCCGTACGAAGGTCCACGTCGGCAAGGCGTTCATGCCGGACAGGGTTCCCATAAGGGAGTCGGACAGGTGGTACGATTACATCCACTCATGCATGGCCTATCCCCTGTCGGACATGGAGATAAGTTACTGATAGACTGGAGCAATTTTGAACATTGCGTTGCAGGTGTGGGGGTAGTAATATTGTTTGTTCTAAAGCGTAATGTATATACAGGGTCTGTTGTTTAGATGCCGGCGGTGTTTTGATCCCCAAAGGTTGATTTGAAAAGGCCCGGCTGACATTGTTGGTAAAAGGACAGGTGACATCGATAATAGTAGGGTTTGGCTGACATATTAGGGAAGAGCGGTGGTAAGGGGCCGAATGAAGTTTGTATAAACGAGGCCCCGACGAGACAGGAGCGAATGGGCCAAGGCTGATTGATTGATTTTTAAGGGGCCCCGATCGACCCGGATGAAATCCGGAGCGGTTCGGGGCCTTTTTGTTTATAGGAGCACTTACTCAGCTTTAACCAATCTGACTATCCCCTTGTGAAAAGAAATCCATCCCGCGAGATCCAAACCTGCGATATTTGGGATATATTAAAAGCTGATTACTGGCATTTCGGTTGAAGAGATAGACTAATATCTAATCTCCTTACCACTGACCCATACCCTGACGACGTCGAGCTTGTCATTCAACAGTATGACGCTGGCGTCCTTCCCGACATCGATGCTGCCCAGGCGGTCTTCAACGCCTATGACTTCGGCCGGTGTCAGTGTCGCCATCCGTATTATGTGAGGAAGGGGGATGATCTCCGAGGTCTTATGGAGGTTCTTTACGCCGAAGAGGAGGGGGCTTGCGCTCCCCGCCAGTATGTCGGAGTCCCCGATGGTGATCCTCCCGTTTGAGACCTTGCACTGTGTCCCGAAGAACTCGTAGTAGCCGTCCGGTATTCCCATCCCGCCCACGGAGTCGGAGACGAAAACCAGTCTCTTCTCACCCTTGAGTCTGTAGGCCATCTCGATTATGGGGGTGTAGGTGTGGAAGCCGTCCGCGATATACTCCGAAAAAAGATCGTCTGTAAGCATCGCCGCAACTATTATTCCCGGCTCTCTATGGTGGATAGGCCTCATGGCGTTAAAGGTATGTCCGGTGAGCTTGAGGCCGTGCTTCATCGCTTCTGTCGTTTGGTCGTACGTTGCGTCCGTGTGGACGGCGCAGGGTATAATACCCGCCTCCTTCAGGTCGGAGACGAGTTCCATTCCCCCCTCCACCTCCGGGGCGAGCCCCATGACGGTAAGGAGGCCGTCGGTCACTTTAATATACTCCTTCAGCTCCTCCTTGCTGTAGTTCCTTATGGCGTCTGCCCTCTGGGCGCCCGCCCACTTCGGGTTGAGGTAAGGCCCCTCCATGTTTATCCCGACAATCTCGGCCCCCTCTACCTTATCCTTTGCTCCGGCGATGATCTTGAGGAGCCGGACGGTATCCTCGTGGGGGGAGGCGCCTAGGGTGGGAAGGAAGGCCGTAGTCCCGTATTTGGCGAGGGTCAGGGATATTTTTTTCATTCCCTCGAGGGTTGCGATCTCGCACATCTCCCCCATCGCCCCGTGGATGTGGATGTCAAGAAAGCCGGGGGAGATATACAGTCCTCCGGCGTCTACGATCTCCGCACCCTCGGCCTTGTCGTGAAGCGCCCTGTCCACGGACGCGATCTTTCCCCCTGACAGAAGGACGTCCATGTCATCGAGGATCTCGTTTTCCCTGATCAGGCGACCGCCTTTAATCAAAACGTCTTTCAATGGCTTGTTCTCCTATAAGTTTCTCGGCCGTATTGATTATCTCTTTTATCGATCCGTCTGAGAGAAATGTTACGAACGACTCGTAATCTCCCTCACTGCTTTCGTCTTTCTCGACGAGGTAGCCCAGGTAATCGTTGGCGTATCCCACCACCATAAGTGGAAACTCCGACAAAGTCTTCAGCTTCATCGCCGTCTTGCTCATGACCTCGCCCGGTATAAAGAGGATTCCCATCTCCCCGATCATCAAAAGTTCGACCTCGGTTTCCATCTTCCTTTTGCCGATAACGGCCTCGATTCCCCCCAGCTTCGAGATCAGGAGCCTTGCCAGCGCCCCCTCCTTCAGGGACTCCAATTTTCTGATTTCCTCTTTGGAAAGCCCCGCCTTTCTTCCGCCGTCGAGCCTGCCTTTTATCTCATCGATGATCGCTTCCGATTGTTCGACGGCGGGCAGCTCCCGATAGGCGACGGGGACCGCCTCGGACCTTATTTTTATTTCATTCCCGGTGTGGGGTACAGCGGTCTTCTGCATGAAATTAGCGGCCTCAAAAAAAATGTCGCCGAGCCTCTTTCGCTCCTCCGACGTCCTGCCCCGTCTCGTGAACCTGGTGCTGACGTCACCGGCGGCCCCGTTCATGAAGATAGAGGCTCCCCCCCATTTGCCGTCGAGGAGGTCAAGGCCGTAGCCGACAAAGTCGCCCGAGAAGAGGAGGTTATCGGCGCCTAAAGCGGTGGGGTGACAGCCGTAGTTCAGAAGCCGCATAACCAGGTCGTCCCCCTCATCAAAAAAGTGGAGGCCCACCATGGTGTCGTCAAAAAAACCGTCCGGGTCGTTCCTGTTTGCCCCGATGCTCTCAATCCTGATCTTCCCCTTTTTTATGGTGACGAATCTGGAAGCGGAGCAGAGCATGACCGCGGCATTAATGAGTCTCTCCGGGACCTCCTTCAGGTACTCGCCGCTGCCGCCGTCTTCTACCGTGTGGAATGAACCGAATATCCCGGGGCCGGAGTGGGTGTGGGTTGCCGCTAAAATTACATTTTTGGAATCTATCCCGAGGGCTTCTCCGATCCCCTTCCTCAGGGAGCGGCCCCATCCGCCGAGTATGTAAATCCAGTCGAAGCCGACCATTACGATTGAAGACTTGCCGTCCGTGATGTATCCTATTCTTGCCTGGATTGGATCGAGGACACCGGTCGAGACCCCGTTTCGCATTATGTAGCCCCCCAGGGGAAAGCCTATCGGGGGGGTAATGTCAACGACAGCCGCCGATGCCCTTAATAAGTTCTCCTCCATCAGGCGACACCCCGGGCCTTCAGTTCCTCTTTGATCCTGTCGGCGGCGCTTGCGAAATCTATGCCGAGCCTCGTAAAGGCTACCCTGATTCCCCCGCCCACAGTGGGAAGAAAAGGCTCGATTACCTTCGCTTCCGGATAATCCTTCAGAATGTAGTTTGAGAAAGGCTCTAAGATTATCTTTCCCGCGTTAAAGACGCTTCCGGCGTATGAGACAACGAGATCGTCCTTAGAAATGGAGAGCTTTTTCGCCACCGTGACGACGCCCAGGGCGAGCTCCTCGGCAGCCCCCTTCATGACTTCTATCGCCACTTTGTCGCCTTTTTTTGCCTCTTCGGCAACCGCCACGGCGGCCCCGGCGATCTTCTCTCTGGAGAGCCCGGAGCTGACCGAGCTGTACTCGACGTCCGTGTCTCCCTTATCTATCTCCTCCCTCGTCATGATCTCGCCGAGGTATATCGGTATCTGAACCAGGAACATGTCGTCGACGCCGAAATACTTCGGGAACGCCGATGTTAGACTCGTGGGCCTGCCCCTTCCGTCGAAGGCCTTCGAGGCGGCCCTCATCCCCGAGACGGCGATGTCGTAGGCGCTCCCCTCATCCCCGATGATATGTCCCCAACCGCCGACCTGAAATCCCTCGCCCCCCTCGTTGAGGCCGTAGATGGAGGAGCCGGTGCCGGCGGTGGCCACAACTCCGCTCCTTCGATCTTTCGGCACTGCCCCGTAGAACCCGGCCACCATGTCCCCAACGAGATAGACCTCGGTGTCTGTAAAGACCTCGGACAGGATAGCCTCCACGTACTGGGCGCCCTCCCGCTGGTGGCCGATTCCCGCCGTGTCTCCGCATATGATCAGGAGGTCGCTCTCCACCAAGCCGGCGCTCTTGACGGCAAGGGTCACCGCCTCCCTCAACGATTCTCTCACTACCTCTATGGGGGAGAGGACGTGGTTTCCAGGGCCGGACATTCCGACCCCGACGACCTTTCCCTCACCGGTTACGGCGACGGCGGTGGTTTTGGTCCCGCCGCCGTCGATGGAGATGATAACGCCTCCACTCTTCACGTTAGATCACCTCTGCTTAATACCCATGATCTCCCTCGTCTCTTCGGGGGAGTCGCCAAGCTTGTAGCCGAAAAGCACAAAGAAGCCTATAAGGGAGACTACACTCAGCATAATCCAGACCAGCCGGATCCCCAAATCATTTCCGGGCACTGCTCCGAAAATATCAAAGAGGATCGGGAATGAAAAAACCGCAAAGGCGAATCCCACCTTTCGGGAGAAGCCGAAGACGCCGTAGTACATCGATTCACGCCTCTTTCCCGTGAGCATCTGGTCATAGTCAACGACGTCCCCCATCATTGCGTAGACGAGGATCATAAATCCCCCGAGGGGTATGCTCACAAACGGAAACACTATAAAGGGCTGGACGATAACCGGCACCCCGGGAATCATTCCCACAAAGAAAAACAGCGGGAAAAAGAGAGCCAACAATAAAGACACGACACGGAGAAGAGTTCTTTTCGCATATTTCTTGCTGAGCCACATCCAGAGGGGAACCGACGCCACCATAAAGAGTATGAACTCTATCTGAAGGTACATGACGAATTCCGGCTCCTTATCCAAAATTACATCGTTCAAATATGGGACGACCGGAATTAAAACCATATAACACATGTAGAGGAGGATGATGGCTATCCCGAAGAAGAGAAACTGCCTGTTGCCGAACGTGGCCTTTAAAGAGTCCCAGAGGCCGATCTTTTTATCGGCGCCGGAAAACTCCGCGGGAAGCTCCTTAATACCCGGAAGACACATATACATGGTAACAAAGCCGATGGCCCCCACGACAAGGCCCATCTTGAAGGGCCCCCAGTGTTGGTACATAGGAGCCGCGGCGGCGACCAGCATAAAGCCGATAATTGCGTAGACGAGCTTCCAGGAAGTTAGCTTTACCCTGTCCTCCGAGGTCAGGGCTATCTCGGCAAGGAGGGCGTCGTAGGGGATTCCTATGGCGGTGTAGAAGAGGAAGTAGATCAAGAACAGAACTCCCAGATAGAGGACGTTATACAACGACTCCCCGACCACGGGCGGTGTCCAGAAAAATATAAAGGCGATGATCATCAAGGGTGTTCCGAAGACGATAAAGGGCTTTCTCCGCCCCCACCTGCTCTTCAGATTGTCGGAGAAATTTCCGATAAGGGGATCGGTGATGGCGTCGAAAACCCTTCCCAGCGCCAGGATGATCCCAGTTAATACGATCGGTATATAGACGATCTGGCCCGGTTTGGGATCGGTTGGGGCGTAGAAAAACATGATCCACGCAAAAAGCACTCCTTCAATGAAGTTGAGGCTTATGGAGCCCCAGTTATAGAAAAATATCTCCTTGTTTGTGAGCTTCTTTGTAAACTTCTCTGCCATAATCTTCCCCTCTAAAAATATATAGGGTTACAATTCGCATATTATAACTATAATTTGGATTCAATGATACTGTTTTTTATCGACCATGATATTTTATCGCCGGCGGGAAGTGTTATATAGTAGAAGGGCTCCGGGGAGTAGGTCCTCGGCTCGTACCAGATTCTGAGAAAGGCGAGGGGAAAGTCCCCCTCGATAAGGAGGGCCGCTCTGTGGTTGACGTTCCCCACAGAAAACCTGTTCAGATGACCCATGTCGGCAGGGGTAAACTCCATGAGCTGTGTCTTTATCTCGCTGAAGTCGTCGGGGAGGCGAAGTCTGCCGGAGTCGTCTTCTGTAAGGGGTTTGATGAAGTCAAAGGCGGGTCTCAGTGTTTCCGGCAGGACTATATAGCAGTCGGCGCCCATGCCCCCCGGCGCCACAAAGGGGTGGTAATACCAGAGGGTCTGGATGGTCCGTTTTCTGGAGAGGTTTTTGAGCTCAAACGAGATTGTGAAGCCGGCCTCCCTTCCTGAATGGAGCTCGATCCTCTTTTCGAGCCTGTAACCTATTTCGTTCTCTATGAACTCCTGGATGAATTTTACGGCGTCTTTTTTCTTTTCTATGTTCCAGGGGAAAATCTCGATCAGTCCCGGCTCCTCGGTAAACCTGTAGCTTCCGAGCCTTAAGAGGTTGATCCTTCCGACGCCGATTTTAACCCCCTTATCGGCTTTTCCGGGATCATCGAGGGGAATAATCGGGCTTATAAACTCGTCCGGGAATCCAAAGCCCACAACCCTGTCTTTCGGAAAATCGTCGGAAATGAACGAGTAACCGGTTTTGTCATGAAAGTCGGCTATCCAACCTCCCAATACAAACCTTACGCCAAGACCTTCCGTTGTTTCGGGGACCGGAAGGATCGAAATGACCGTAGTATCGCTTTCAATTTGGATCGGATCAGAAATGCTTGATTCTCCCCTTGTATTTCATAAACTCTCTTGTAAGCTCTTCCAATTGATCGGTCTCTGCGTTAATGCTCTGAAATACCGCGGGGGCCTTTCCCTTTGAGGCGAGGATCGATACCGCTTCTATGATTATGGAATGAAGGAGTATAGAGCCTATAATTCCGGAAGTAGCTCCCATTGGGGCCTTTACTCCCGGCACCTGAAAAGAGGCATCGCCCCTTGGGCCCAAATTGTCCAACACGACATCGGCTATATCGTAAAGCTTTTTCTCGGAAGGATGACCGGACTTAACGCTTTCTGAATGTTTAAGGCTTGTGAGGGCTATTATGGACAGACCCATCTTTTTTAGTTTGAGGGCCATTTCTACCGGGGCTACATTTCTCCCCGAGTTTGAGATGATTATCGCCACGTCTCCGGACCTTATTGTATGGCCCTCTATCGCGGAGCTGGCAATGCCCGGGGTCCTCTCCATCGATGAGCTCCTGATCGCCCCGTAGGAGAGTAGAAAGCAAGGATCGAGAATTGCATTAACGGGGACTATTCCACCCGCTCTGCAAAATATCTCCTGAGCCAACAGCGATGAATGACCAGTTCCGAATGTATGAATGATACCTCCGGATTCGATAGCCTTTGCAACGAGTTCTGCAGATGCTTTCAAGTTGTTACCCTGCGAGTTTTTTACTTCGGTAATCATGTCCGAAATGTGATCGAAAAATTTTTCCCACATAAATTTCTGTTCCTCTAAATCATTTTGTTGAAGAAATTACCGCCCTTGCCCTGTGGCAAAAGGGGCATAAGTTCCAAGAACAAAGAAGAGCGTCCGGATTTTTGATCAATATATTTTTCAACAGGCTTATCAGTCCTTTCCCGTCGACCCTCTGAAAAAGCGCATCACCAACTCGCTGATACTTCAGAAGGCCGGCATTTCTTAAAGGGGTTTCTGCCGCGACGAAATTGATACTGCATCCAGGATTTTCCTTGGTCGGAACCTCTTTTATCGAACCATCGGCCGTCTTTACGGCCAGGGGTTTTGCATAGTCTTCACTGTAAGGGATATTGAGATATGGGACTTTTGCTATCGCCTCGGCGACGTGAATAGCAGAATTCGCCCAGTGTCCCACTCCCAGAAGTAATATATCCCCATGAGCCTCTATCAATCCGTGAACGGGAGAGCCGATTCCCAAGGCCGTGGAATCAAGATGGAGGTCGGCGTATTTTTCGCTGTCTTTTCCCCATACGGCCACCGAGTGAGATGGATGGAGGCTCCTTACTACATCTTCGTGTTTTCTAAAAGTTTCGGCTATTGCCCCGAGGGTAGTGGGGGTGGATTTGGGATCGAAAAGCTCTACTGGAGGAAAAGTAAAAGCCGGCATCATAATCGTCCCGGAAGACGTTACGAGCGACATCAAGGCATCGATTACAGCGTTTGCGCCCCCATTAACCCATCCCATCATCTTGAGACTGGAGTGAACTAAAAATTTGTCCCCGAGACCAATACCAAGGGTCTTAAGCCCTTCTTTTATCTCCTCCTTTCCTATTTCCTTTTTGCGCATCATTGTTCCAATATAGAATAACTATAATCTGTAAATATTATCAAGTCAAGGAATAAGGTTTTTAATGTGACTTTTTTTGTAAAAATATAGCCTTAACATAGACTATCTAAAATATACATTTATGATATTGAGAATATTTTATAAATTGTATATTACGGAATCTTAGTATTTTATAATTTCGTTAAAGTAATTTTAGAATCATCATAAAGACTTTATTTGGGTATAATCAATGTTGTCAAATAAAGCATATACGATTTTGACAGTACGACGCTAAATAAGGTGTTTAATACAAAAATATACGATAGTATATAATATCATATTAATATAATATAATAATTATACATCATAATTCGTTAAATAGGTATTTAATTGTAATTATAACACGCTTTTTAAGGTTTTTCTACCTGAAATCTATGCTAAAATGTAAGACACTTTATTTTTATATCTGCGCTGATTGGCCTAATAAGAAGCGAAAAGAGCCTTAAGATCTATGAAAGAGAAAAACGGAGAAAATATCGAAATTAACGATGATGAGACTTACCATGAAGAATACATCCATCGCTGGGATCTACATGTTCATACGGTAATCGGCTCTCCCTGTGCTAACTACGACTCCCTTCAGATTCCCCATTATGCCAACTTGGAAAACCTCGACGGTATCGTGATTACAGACCACAACTTCGGCTGGGCGGCGGACAATGTCACGGTTCAGAGATACGACAAGCTGTTGAAATCGTTTAAGGAGCACGGCGTTCTGGCCTTGATCGGCATGGAGGTAACGTGCGGACAGAATGACATTTTGATCTACCCGGAAGATATAACCGCATTTGTGGATAAGCTGCCGGGGGGATTGGGGAGGATGGACTTCGATGTGGGGGAGGTCGTTGAGACCGCTGATAAAGTGGGGGCATTGTCGGTTCTCGCGCATCCCCACAGTTGCCCGGGAAAAAATGAAGTTATGTTTGATGCCATAGAGCGCTACAACGGAATCAGGGGCGTCTTCCACAATCCCTACGGGATACCGGAGGTGGCCGGAAGCGACGCCCACTTCCCCTGGGGAGTGGGCAAGGCCTTAACCCTGTTCCCTGAGGAGATAGGTGAGATCTCAGACATCGTAAGGCTTGTCAAGGAGGGCAGATGTCGACCGACGAGAAAGGTGGGGTTAAACGGCTGAAGATTGAAGAGCTTTCTTTGAAAACTGTGAGTTGCTGAAGGCCCGTTTTTTTGGAAAATGGTATTGTGGTTATTAAATACAAATAGATCATAAACAATAATGTCCGTACCTCCCCATACCCCAGAGTTTTCGAACCATTTATCCCCGTTGTAGTTCGGTTTCGTAATTACCTGATTTTTCCCGTTAATCTATTCTCTTCTTTAAAAGTACCATGACCTCGAAGAGATAAATCGGGCTTGTGGATTCGGAATAGGGGTAGGTGATCTTTATATAGCGCGCCTTGAACCGCTTTTCGTTTAGCCTCAACCTCTTTGCGTTGTGATAGGGATTGTCGGACGAATAGGGGGTTGTGTGGCTCTCGAGGTAGGTAGTATTAATCCGTTTTTCTTCTCCTCCAAACTCCCCAGTATCGGAGCCGAAGAGGTAGAGGCTGTTTTTTGAGGGGTCGATGTCAGGGACCTTTACGGCCGCTAAGATTTCAACGGCATCGATCTCCGTCTCGGAGCCCAGGTCTATCCACCAGGACCCGCCTATGTTGAGCGTATAGGGCGTTTCAGGATCGCCGTCTATGGAGGCCGAAGAGGTGTAATCGTCCGAGCCGCCGGTCTTGAATCGATTCGACGGATGATCAAGAACGATGTCTTTATACCCCTCAGGAATCGAATTTTCAAAGCCCTCTCTCTTGGCTCTCGACCTCTCGGCGCATTCAAAATCTGAAGAAATGAAATCTTCCATGGAAAGCTCGAAATCGTACCTGAGATACCTCGGTGGGCCTTCGTAGTATACTACGGAAAAATACGCCCTGGTGTCGAAGCCGGATATAAGGGTCGCTATCGGGGGGGAGAGAAAAACCCTCTCGATCAAGCTTATGGGAAAGGAGATGGGGACCATCTTTTCCACGATTCTTTTGGTCTCCTTTTGATCCGGGATAGAGAGAACGTAGTTCTCGAATGAGAAGCCGCGGGGAAGGGACTTCTCCTTTGGAACTCCGGGGGTCACGAGGAATAGGGTTATCTTGGTGTCCCCTGCTATCCTTGAAGAAATATAGAGGGGATAGTAGAGGCGCTCCGTCCTGAAACGATAGAGAAGCGGCTTTACCGCCTCGGGATTCTCCTTTGCGTCCACCAGATCGAAGACGAAATAATTGATTCCCCTGTCAATGTAGGAGGATACTATTGACTTGAAGCCGGTCACTTGTCTTGGTGTTTCCGAAAACCCCTCCTTTTCAAAAAAGTTCTTTAACCATCTGTAGAAATCATCCACGTCTTCGACCCTGACCACGGTGACGTCGTGGGGGCCGATGGTCGTCTCCATCACCACTTCGATACCAGGGACCTTACCCTTGACTTCCCTGCCGTTTTTCGTTCCCCTTCCCAAATCCATTCTGGGAGCCTTTTTTATTATGAGTCTCAAAGCCCTCTCAAAGGTCTTCTCGGGGGCCTCCTCGACCGCCGTGGGTTTTGCCGGAAGGGGGATAAATTCCAAGATCTTTCCACTTTTTGACGTGTGAGAATCGGTGGTGAGTATCAATATCTCCTCGACACCGTTCCAGGCGATGACGGCGTTTTGGGAGGGCTCGAAGACCGATGAATCCACCTCCGCCGTTACCGCGATTGACCCCCTGTCGGCCGAGGCCCGTGAAATGGGGATTGTAAGGGAGAGGGTCAATAATATAAAAAGGAGTATAACGATTCTTGTATTTTTGGATACTTTTTTGTCAGGAGAATATAAAACTTCCTCTATTTTTAAATAATATTTCATTAAATGTCTCATTATTATACCTCAAATTAGCAAAGTTGTTATACTTTTATCTCAAATTCATATTATAAGCGATTTTATGTGGCGGTGTCAAGGAATTGGTTCTGTTTTATCGATTTACGAAAAAATTTTACTAATAATTTTAGTTTGACCCTAAAACTATATCGTGATATAGATTTTCCATTGATTTATTAGAAAATAAGGGGGGAAATATGCCTGAAGTACATGGAGGTCAGCTGGTTGTAAAGGCCCTCGAAGAGGAGGGGATAAGCTATATTTTTACGCTGTCGGGCGGGCACATAGATAAAATATACGATGCGTGTATCGACAGCAAGATCAAGGTCATCGACGTAAGGCACGAGCAGGCTGCGGCGTTTATGGCAATGGGATGGTCGATCGCGTCTGACCAGCTCGGCGTTTGCCTCGTCACCGCCGGGCCGGGCCTTGCCAACGCCGTAACGGGTGTCATGGATGCCCAATGCTCCCACATCCCTATGCTGGTTATTGGGGGAAGGAGCCCAAGGAAGGAGAACGATCTCGGGGCGCTCCAGGACGTAGACCAGATGGCGATCATGCGGACGGTGGCGAAGTCTACCTTCCTCGTAAACGACGTGGAGCGAATTCCCGAGTATATCGGGGTCGCCTTCAGGCACGCCCTGAGCGACCGCCCCGGGCCGGTCTATCTTGAAATCCCAGTCGATATTCTGAAGGAGAGGGTGGATCTGGATACGATCAAGTTTCCCCGCCCGAACAGGGCCGAATACAAACCGGCGGGCGACCCAAAGGCTATTGATGCAGCGGCAAAACTCCTTCAAGAAGCGAAAAAGCCGCTCATTATCGGGGGGGGAGGGGTAAGGTGGGGAAACGCCGGCGAGGCACTTACGAAGCTCGTCGAGAAGACGAATATCCCGTTTATCCTCTTCAACGAGG
Organism: Candidatus Zymogenus saltonus; assembly: GCA_016929395.1. NCBI lineage: Bacteria > Deltaproteobacteria > Candidatus Zymogeniales > Candidatus Zymogenaceae > Candidatus Zymogenus > Candidatus Zymogenus saltonus. Next base: position 11,896 of record JAFGIX010000085.1, on the reverse strand, counting down.
GGAGGGGGATGGTGCCGGATACCCACCCGATGAGTCTCTGGGACGGCGGGCTGATGGGCCTGACCTTTGCCGCCGCTCAGGCGGACGTCATACTCGTCCTTGGCCTAAGGATGACTTGGCTCGCCTCCTACGGGGCGATATATCCTAACGCGAAGATCATAAGGGTCGACATCTCGGGAGACGAGGTGGGGAAAAATGTCCCCCACGAGGTGGGGATTGTCGGTGACGTCGGAATGGTTACGGCGGCGATAGCTGAAAGAATCGGAAAGTGCGATCACTCCGCCTGGGCCAAGGAGGCGATCGATACAGGGGTCGCTATGATGGCGGAGGAAAACAAGCTGAAGGACTCCGACGCCTCCCCGATCCACCCGGTGAGGGCCGTGAGCGACGTCTACAAGACGTTCGGGAATAAGGCCACCTATTCCGTCGATGGGGGCGACGTTTCCTATTTCGGCGCCGTTCATCTGAAGGCGGGCGGCCCCGGGCAGATGCTTTCAAACGTGGGAAACCTCATGGGCTGCCTCGGAAGCGGAATCCCCCTGAACCTCGCGGGAAAGCTCGCGAGGCCGGACAGGCAGGCGGTTGTGGTCACAGGGGACGGCTCCTTCGGGCTTAACGGAATGGAGATCGAGACCTCTATTCGCCACAATATCCCGATAATCATCGTGATCTTGAACGACCAGGCCTGGGGGATGGTGAAGCACGGACAGGAGCTCCAGTACAACAGGGTCGTGGGGACAGACCTGGGGCCGGTACGCTACGACCTGATGGCCCAGGGTCTGGGCGCCCACGCAGAGTACGTCACGGAGGCAAAGGAGATTATTCCGGCCCTGAAGAGGGCTCAAGATTCAAAGAAGACGGCGGTGGTAAACATCATAACCGACCCGACGGTAACAAGCCCCATAACCTACATATTTGTGGCGGCGTTAAACGTGTAGACTGTTCGGGATTTAATCTTAGTTGGATATTGGAATGGGTGGTGATTGACTTAAAGGGGAGGGGGATGAGTGGGAACGGCAATTTTCGGTCGTTTTCTGCAGGACGTGGCTGGATCGAGGAGGAAGGGGGGAGAGGGGGAGAAGGGGAGAAGGGTAATGAAAGTTCATCTTGCATTCTACTGCTTGAGTTAGTATTTTACATCCGTTGGTTTAGCTTTAAAGGATGTCTAAATCTTGAAAAAGCCGGGAGACTTAAAATCAACGGGGAAGTGGAGCGAGGAAGAAAGGGAGATAACCGGGCCGGAGGAGACCGGCCGGGAGAAGCTCCCCCTCTATTCAAGGTTGATGAGATATTTCGGCCTCGACGATGGCAAAAAGCATAGAGAGGAAACACCGAATGCCGATGACCATAAAAACAAGGGTCATCACGAAAACCATCCCGACAAGGAAGACGAAACCACCCTGGCGGAAAAGATCACGTCCCAGACCAAAGAGGTCAGGGAGATAATAGACCACGTAATTAATCCGGAGGAGAGAACCCTAAAGAACTATCTCAGCGTCAACTTCTGGAAGAAGAAGCGTGAGGAGTACAAGAAGATAAAGGAGAAGGAGGCCGAGGATTTCAACGTCCATCGGATGCTCTCCGAAGGCGCCACGCCAACAATCGAGTACTACATCCTGACCACGCTGTCGGCGATAATAGCGACGGCGGGGCTGATTCAAGGCTCCACAGCAGTAATCATCGGGGCGATGATCGTGGCGCCCCTAATGACGCCCATCCTCGCCTTCTCCCTCGGCGTGATATGGGGCGACCTGAATCTCATCAGAAACTCAACGGTTTCGATCTTGAGGGGTACCGTGCTAGCCGTGCTCATCTCCGCCGGCATAGCGTTTTTTACACCGATTTCGGGGTACTCGGCGGAGATACTGGCCAGGACCCGCCCCGATCTCTTCGACGTTATTATAGCCATTGCCTCCGGAACGGTGGGCGCATACGGCAACGCCAACAGGAAGGTCAGCAATACCCTTGTGGGAATCGCGATTGCGGTGGCCCTCATGCCCCCGCTCTGCACCATCGGTATAGGGGTCGGGACGCTGAACCTGGACATAACCCTGGGGGCGATGACCCTGTTTCTTATAAACCTCATCTCCATATCTTTGTCCAGCGCTGTGATCTTCTGGATCATGAGAATCCATCCCGTCTTTGCGGACGTGGAAATGGTCAAGAAGCGCGCCATCCGTCAGATAATAGTCTCCGTTGTAATCCTGACCGCCATAACGATCCCTGTGAGTTATTTCATGTGGGAGCGCTATTCTGACGAGAAGATAAAGAGCCGGACGAACGCCTATGTGGAGAAAGAGCTTTCCAATACTACGGTTTACAATATGGAGATCAAGAAGGACGACGAAGGCAGCGTTTTGTACCTTACGCTCAAGGGGGGGACCCTCCCGAAGAAGTATCAAATAGAGGATCTAAAGAAGACGATACTCGGCAAGCACCACAAGCTGTCCGACATCAAGATAGAGTTTATCATTACCGTAAACCTGTAACGGTTGGAATGGTTTGGGATGTGGGGGATTAATCCGGCGAAGATAAGTGTAGCAAAAGGCTCCGGTATTATTCGGGCTTGAGTTCTGGGACCGCTTGTGCCTTCAGAAGGATGGAGTCCGGTATAAAGATATTGCTTCCTTTTGGTCGTGTTCTTTTTAACATTCTGCTTGGGTGATTTTGGGATCGGGAAGGAAGGAAGCTTTCTAAAATTCCTCATTTATCCCGCCGAATCAACCCGAAGGGATCGGGGAGAGCCTGTCGTCAAATGAAGTGGATGTTGTGATTGTTGTCCAAGAGGTCGTGTTTCCTCATCTTGAGGGCGTTATCGATGTATTGCTCGATGTATCTCCTGTCCTCCAGGTCAAGGTTTAAAAACTCCACAGCCATTCCGGGGAACACCCCGAAATTTTCCATATCTTCTATCGTCAGGATACGGCTTACTCTTCCCTGGGTCCGAACATCCCTCTTCGGCATCGGGATGGTGAAGTGGAGGGTGACGACATCGTTAGGGATTAGGGGATCTGTCGATTCGAGGAAGATCCCTGTCACCGAGATATCCACGCTGAGGTATTTATCCACCTCGTCATTAAACTTGACGTAGACCTCCCCCCTCATGGCGGCCCTGGGGTAGTAGAGGGAGCTCCTGACCTTGAGGAGCTTGCTGACCGCCTCGACGAGCTCCTTCTGGTCCACCGGCTTGGTGAGGTAGCAGTCCGCCCCGGCCCCCATGCATTTGAGCTTCGCCTCCTTTCCGGCCTTGCTGGATGTTATGATAATGGGGATATCTTTGTAGCGGGGGTCCTTCTTCAGTATTTCGCAGGCCTTGTCGCCGTTGAGATCCGGCATCTCATAGTCCAGAAGGACAAGCTGGGGCTTGCTTTTCTTGATTATCTTCAACGCCTCGATCCCGGATCGGGCCGTTAAAATATCGCAGTCCACCTGGGAGAGCATCGATCTTTGAACGTCCAGGAAGAACCTCAAGTCGTCTACTATAAGTATTTTACTCTTCATAATATCAACCTCTTTCGTGATGCTAAAATAGCATATCTTTTAGGAGATGTAAATAGCCAGTTCAAGAAGATTCGTTCCTTCTTGAAAAAGGCTTGATTTTCGGCCGTTTTAAGGATAGCATAAAAACAATGGAAGACGAGAGAGAAAGAAGCTCGGAGCAGTCCAGGTTTTTTTGGTGGTACCACAATTCTATAATAGTGAGGTTCCTCCTTTCGATTACACCCTGGTTCATGGCGACCTTTCCGAGGTGGGTTCCCCACGTTATCCGTTACCTTTTCGCCCTTTTCTATTTCATCGTTGGGGGGAGGTTTAGAAGGGCGGTCGAGGGAAACCTGAGAGTCGCACTAAAGGATTCCGCCTCAAGCTGGGAGATAAAAAAGCTCACGTGGAGGGTCTTTTTAAACGTGACGAAGTCTTTCGTGGATCTCTTTTACACCGCCTCAATCCCGGACGAGAGAAAGAACGAGATTGTGGAGCGGCCGATAGGCTGGGAGAATGTGAACAGGGCGCTTGATGCGGGGAAGGGGGCCATCTTCGTAACGGGGCATATCGGCAACTGGGAGGTGGGGGGGATTGCGCTTGCAGAATCGAAAAAGAAGGTCCATATGGTCTATATCCCGGACAGGTTTGAGGCCTTCGAGAGATTCAGGGGAAAGACGAGGTCTACAAAGAACGTTGAGAGCATACCCATGGGAGGCACTTACGAAATATCCTTGAAGTTGATTCGCCTCTTGAGAGAGGGGGAGATAGTGGCGATGAAGGGGGACAGGGTGATCCTCGGAGAGGGAATCACGATCAAGTTCTTCGGCAGGGACACCGAATTTCCCCTGGGGCCCTCTCTGATCTCCCACATCTCCGGTGCGCCCATAGTCCCGACCTTTGTAGTGCTGAACGGGGAGGGGAAATATCAGCCGATCGTGTGTGAGCCGATCTTCCCGGAAAAGAGCGGAAACAGAAAGCTGGACATCGAGAGGAACGTGAAAAAGGTGGCCGAGGTGGTAGAGAAATTTATCAGAGAGTACCCCGACCAGTGGTACATGTTCTATCCCTTCTGGAAAGGGGGGAGCTGAAGGGTGGGAGCCATTGAATGCCAAAAACCATTATAAGAGAGAGTAAATATATATAATGAAGATGACGATGATATTTCCCGATTTCGAGGGGCTCCCCTTGAAGTATCGGGCCTTCATAGCTCCGCTGGGGTTAATAACTCTGGCGGCTAACACCCCCGAAGGATATGACATCGAGTTTATAGACGAGCGTCTGGAGCCCGTTCCGGATGACCTCGAGGCCGATATGGTCGTCATCTCCGCGATGACCCCGCAGGCCGAGAGGGCCTATGAGCTGGCCGACGGTTTTCGGTCGAGGGGGATCAAGGTCGTGCTCGGCGGCGCCCACCCCTCCCTCCTCCCCGGGGAGGCGATGGAGCACGCGGATGCGGTGCTCGTGGGAGAGGCTGAGGGGCTGTGGGAGGGGCTTATCAAGGATCTCGAGGAGGGGCGGTCGAAGGGATTCTACATATGCGAGCACAAGCCTGACCTGACGGGGCTTCCACGTCCCCGGTACGACCTCCTGAAGGAGGAGAACTACCTTCCGATCCGTTCGATACAGATAACGCGGGGATGCCCTCTGAACTGCGAGTTCTGCGCGGTCCCGAAGAACTTCGGCAGGAAATACAGAATCCGCTCCATGGAAGAGGTGGTATCGGACCTCGAGGCGCTCCCCTCCCACGTCTATTTTGTCGACGACAACATCCTGATAAAGAAGAGAAATTTCACCGAGCTCTTCAAAAGGATGTCGAAAATGGACAAGAAATGGACGGGGATGGCCCCCCTTCACATAGCGTCGGACAAGGACTACGTCGACCTGATAAGGAGGTCAGGCTGTTGGTCGATGTACGTCGACATAGGACCCTCCGTCTCCTTCGGACTGAAGAGGGATATATCCTCGTATAAAAGCACGGTCGAGAGATCGATGGAGCATATCAAAAGGCTTCAGGATGCCGGCATCAAGGTAATGGGGTCGTTCATATTCGGCTTTGATCACGACGACGAGTCGATCTTTGAGAGGACACTTGGATTCATCGAGAGGAGCGGCCTGGTGGAGCCGGAGTTTCTCATATTGACCCCTTACCCCGGGACCCCCCTCCATGATAAGCTTACGGCTAAGGGGAGGATAATAGACCGCGGCTGGTCCCGCTACAACACCACCCACGCCGTCTTTACCCCCGAGAAGATGACCCCCGAGGAATTGGAGGAGGGGGTGAGGTCTCTGTGGGAGGAGTTTTACGAGAGGAAGAATATAGTTGAGGAGAGCCTGGGAGCGAGGGATGAAGTTGAGTCGCTCCATAGGAGGCTTCTGAAGATGATCCCAAACCTCTTCAGACACAAGTCCCACGACCTGGTGGTCAGGGGAATATCCGAGATGGAGGATATTGAAAAGGGGATTAAGCTTGTCGATATTACGGCCGATGATCTGATCGCGATCTGGCTTAAGGCGAATCCCCCCGTGATAAGGAGAATCGTCTCGGATACCATAAGGGAGCTGGGATACGGCCGCCAGCTTGAGGATTGATATTTTGGGAGAGAGAGGTTTGCAGTCCTGTTTTTTTGGGATGGGGAATAGAGGACGGTCCGAACTGGGGGTATATTCCAATTGCCGGGTTTTGATGCGGCTCGTCATATGGGGTAACAGCCGCTTTGGGCCGTGCTCGGTCAATATAGTAAAACCGAAGTATAAAATTGAGACGAAATGGTTTGACACCGATTTTCCGTGTGATAGAATAACTGAAATTTATTAAGCCGAAAGTGTAAATCATCGTTTGAAACGCATTTATTTGAACGATGTCAAACACGAAGATGGAAATCATCGCAGTTTAAGGTGTGCAGGTAAAGGAAAACGACAAAGATATGGATTTTCACAGGATAAAGAGGCTCCCCCCCTACGTCTTCGCCGAGGTGGACGCCCTGAAGATCGAGGCGAGGCGAAAGGGGGATGACATCATCGACCTCGGGATGGGAAACCCCGACAAGGCTACGCCCCCCCACATAGTGGAAAAGCTTGTGGAGGCGGCCGGCAATCCGAAGAACCACCGCTACAGCTCTTCTCGGGGGATCTACAAGCTGAGGGCGGCCGTGGCGGAGAAATACAGGCGGGAGTACAACGTAGAGCTTGACCCTGAGGAGGAGATCATCGTGACCATAGGGGCAAAGGAGGGCATCTCCCATTTCGTCCTCTCGGTCGTGGAGCCGGGAAGCTCCGTCTTCGTCCCGAATCCAACATACCCCATTCACACCTATTCGGTGATAATCGCCGGCGGTGATATAAGGAGCATCCCCTTGAGTCCCGACAGGGACTTCTTTACGGATCTTATGACGGCGATGAAGCTGATATGGCCAAAGCCGGTGATGATGATCATCTCATTTCCCCATAATCCGACGACCAGAGTTGTGGACAAGGGCTTCTTCGAGGAGGTGGTGAGCTTCGCCCACGAAAACGACGTCATAGTCGTTCACGATTTCGCCTACTCGGATATCGTGTTCGACGGCTACAAAGCGCCGAGCTTTCTCGAAGTGGACGGGGCAAAGGAGGTGGGAATAGAATTCACGTCGATGTCCAAGAGCTACAACATGCCCGGGTGGCGGGTTGGCTTCGCCGCCGGAAATAAAAAACTTGTCTCCGCCTTGGCGAGGATGAAGAGCTACCTCGACTACGGCGTATTCCAGCCTATTCAGGTCGCTTCGATAATAGCCTTAAACGAGGATCAGGATTGCGTGGAGGAGGTAAGGGCCAACTATAAAAAGAGGAGGGACGCCCTCATAGACGGCCTCTCGAGGGCAGGCTGGGAGATAGAGCCGCCCAAGGCCACAATGTTCGTCTGGGCGAAGATCCCCGACGAGTTCAGAGAGATGGGATCTCTGGAGTTCTCCAAGCTCCTCCTGAGGGAGGCGAAGGTGGCCGTATCCCCCGGAGTCGGCTTCGGCGCCCAGGGGGATGACTACGTCAGGTTTGCCCTGGTGGAAAATACCCACAGGATCAAACAGGCGGTGAAGGGGATAAAAAATGTCCTGTAAATAAAAAAATCCGGTTTACTATTTGAGTTTCTATTGAGGCGGAGTTATGGCGGATAAAAAGTTGGATTCAATAAAGGTTGGTGTAATCGGTTACGGCACCGTCGGCACGGGGGTCGTTAAAATCTTGAGCGAGAACAGCAACCTGATTAAGAGAAGGCTTGGATATGACATTACCATCGAGAAGATCTGTGACATAGATATTAAAAGGGACAGGGGCGTGAATATCGACAGGTCGGTTCTTACCACCGACATAAAGGAGATAATCGACAATCCCGACATATCGATTGTGGTGGAGACCGTCGGGGGGATCGATATCGCCCAGGAGCTGATTCTCTCGGCCATAAAATCTGGCAAAAACGTGGTCACCGCCAACAAGGCGCTTCTGGCGGAAGCGGGAGAGGAGATATACAAGGCGGCCCACGAGGTAGGCGTCGACATAAACTTCGAGGCCTCGGTGGGGGGCGGAATCCCAATCATAAGGACACTGAAGGAGGGCCTTGTCGGGGACAGGGTCGAGTTCATCTTCGGGATTACAAACGGAACCTGTAACTATATCCTGACCAGGATGACCGACGACAAGATGGCGTTTGCCGAGGCCCTAAAAGAGGCGCAGGAGCTCGGCTACGCGGAGGCCGACCCGACCCTTGACATCGAGGGGATAGACAGCGCCCACAAGCTTGCCATAATTATCCCCATAACCTACGGCGTTAAGGTGGACTTCGAGGACATCTACATCGAGGGCATCTCGAAGATAGATCCTATCGATATCAAGTTCGCCGGCGAGATGGGCTACAAGGTAAAGCTCCTGTCGATCCTAAAGGACACCGAGGACGGCATAGAGGCGAGGGTTCACCCGACGTTGATACCCTTCAGGTATCTCCTCTCCAACGTCAGCTTTAACCTGAACGCCATCTACATCAGGGGGAGGGCGGTGGGGACGATCCTCCTCTACGGTCAGGGGGCCGGAATGATGCCGACAGGGACGGCGGTGGTCTCGGACGTCATCGAGCTTTCGAGAAACGTCATATCGAAGACAAAGAAGAGGGTCCCGCCCCTCTCGTTTGACTACGCCGATATCAAGAAGGTAAGGCCGAAGCCGATGGAAGACGTCGTTACCAACTACTACCTCAGGTTTTCGGCCTTGGATAAGCCGGGCGTCCTCTCGAAGATTTCCGGAATTCTCGGCAAGTTTAATATCAGCATAGCCTCGGTGATCCAGAAGGGGAGGGCAGAGGGACACGAGGACGTCCCAATAGTCATGATGATCCACGAGGCGAGGGAAAAGGACATTCGCGTGGCGCTAAAAGAGATTGACGCTCTCGACGTTATAAGCAGGCCGTCGATTTTCATAAGGATCGAGGATACGGCGATGAAAAAGGGAGGGAGAAAAGATGAGTGGCGATAGATATTCGGGGCTTATCGATAAATATTGGGACAGGCTTCCCGTTAAAAAGAGGGAAAACGTAATTACCCTGATGGAGGGTAACACCCCCCTAATTAGGGCGAGAAACATCGAGGCGGAAATATTCGGCAACGAAAAGAAGGGGATCACTCTCTACTTCAAGTACGACGGCATGAACCCCACCTGCTCGTTTAAGGACAGGGGGATGACCGTTGCGGTGACGAAGGCGGTGGAGGAGGGATCGACCGCTGTGATCTGCGCATCGACGGGAAACACCTCCGCTTCCGCCGCCGCCTACGCGGCGAGGGCCGGGCTCAAGGCCTTCGTCTTGATACCGGAGGGGAAGATCGCCCTGGGGAAACTCTCCCAGGCAGTGATGCACGGGGCGAAGGTCATCGAGGTCAAAGGAAACTTCGACGAGGCGCTCGCCCTCGTCCGTGACATCTCGGAGAACCACCCCATAACGATGGTCAACTCCCTAAACGAGCACAGGATTGTCGGGCAGAAGACGGCGGCCTTCGAGATAGTGGAGGCGCTGGGAGACGCACCAGACTATCACTCCCTTCCTGTGGGTAACGCCGGGAACATCACCTCCTACTGGATGGGATACACCGAGTATCACAAGGATGGGATCGCCAAGAAGCTCCCCAAGATGATCGGCTTTCAGGCTGAGGGGGCGGCGCCGATAGTGAGGGGCGAGATAGTCAAGAACCCGGAGACCGTGGCCACCGCCATCAGGATCGGAAACCCTGCATCGTGGAAGAGGGCGGAGGCGGCCCGGGACGAGTCGGGGGGGCTGATCGATATAGTAACGGACGAGGAGATCCTCGAAGCCTACCGGCTTGTCGCATTCAGGGAAGGGGTCTTCTGCGAGCCGTCATCGGCGGCGTCTATCGCCGGTGTTATAAAGAAGAGGGACATGTTCAAGCCAGGCGATACGATCGTCTGCACGCTCACCGGCCACGGCCTCAAAGACCCGGACAACGCGATAAGGGTCGCCCCGGAGACCACATCGGTCAAGCCGGACATGGCGGATGTCCTCAAGGCGATGGGTCTGTAATTCAACCCTGAATTCTATCATCTCCTTGAAGCTGCACCGGGGGGATTGGCATATAATCAATAGTTTAATTTAATATTGGTATGAAGCGATGAAATCTATAAAACACATCGTACTTCTGGGGGACGGGATGGCCGATGAGCCTGTCGATGAGCTCGGCGGGAAGACGCCCCTCCAGTACGCGAAGACGCCCAACATGGACGAGATCGCGAGGGGCGGCGTCTCGGGGCTGGTGTCCACCGTACCCGATGGCTTCGAGCCGGGCTCCGATGTGGCCAACATGTCGATTATGGGCTACGACCCGGCCGAATTTTACACAGGAAGGGCGCCCATCGAAGCGGCCAGCATGGGGATCGACCTCTCGCCCACCGACATCGCCTTTCGGATGAATCTCGTTACGTTAAGCGAAAAAAGAGGCAGGAGGCGGATGGAGGATTACTCCGCAGGGCGCATCACGACCGAGGAGTCGACAAAGATCGTGGAGTATATCGAAAGGGAGTTCGGAAACCACGAGTTTTCGTTCTATCCGGGCAAGAGCTACCGCCATATAATGGTCTGGAAGAACGGCATCGGTGGTATAGTCACCACCCCCCCCCACGATATCTCCGGCGAGGAGATCGGGACATACCTCCCCCACGGAGACGGGGCGGGTAGGATATTGAAGCTGATGAGGGACTCCCAGCGGGAACTGCCGGATCATCCGGTAAACGGGGCACGGGTGTCGAAGGGGGAGAGGCCGGCGAACTCCATCTGGTTCTGGGGACAGGGGACAAAGCCTGCCTTTCCACCATTCGGGGAGCGCTTCGGGATAGGGCGGGGCGCCGTGGTAAGCGCGGTCGATCTCGTTCAGGGGCTCGGGGTCCTTATGGACCTATCGATTATCAAGGTCGAGGGGGCGACCGGCTGGATAGACACGAACTACGCGGGGAAGGTCGAGGCGGCCTTGAACGCGCTCTCCTCCGGGGCGGATTTCGTCTACCTCCACGTGGAGGCGCCGGACGAGGCGGGGCACGAGGGGGACGCCGCGATCAAGGTCAGGGCCATAGAGGAGTTCGACAAAAATATCGTAGGCCCGGTGCTCTCCGGATTGAAGAAGTTCGACAAATACAGAATTCTCCTCATGCCGGATCACCGCACGCCGGTGAGGATAAAGACCCACGACACAGATCCGGTTCCATTCTCGTTTTTCGGAACCGGATTTAAAAGTAACGGCGCTGTTGGTTTCTCAGAGTCCGCATGCGGAAAGACCGGCCTCTTTGTCAATAAGGGCCATGCGCTGATGGGGTGGCTCTTCGGTTGACGTCGGAGTGGAGGGTGCCTGCGTGGAGCTGAAGAATTAACGAAATAATATTTGTCATTCCCTTGGGAATCGGGAATCCAGAATTATATGTCATTCCCGTGAAAACGGGAATCCAGATAGATATTTTTCCCCCGCATACGCGGGGACAGGCTGGATTCCCAATCAAGTTGGGGATGACAGAATATTTATTCTATCTTTCACCCCTTTTTGTCATTGCAAGGAGGACGGAACAATATATGTCATTCCCGTGAAAACTGGAATCCAGATTAATATAAAAATCATTAACATGAGGTTCAAGAATGAAAAATTTAAGACTGACCGTGATTTTGTTTATTGTTGGCGCCTTTCTTTTGGCGCAGGCTGTGGTAAGCGCACAGAGCGATGCCGCGAAAGAATGGGCGATAAAGGGATATAAAGAAACAGATCCCAACAAGCAAATCGAGTATTACACCAAGGCAATAAGTATCGACCCGAATTATGCCTGGGCCTACAACGCCAGGGGGAGTGCATACACGGCTTTGAAGAAATACAACGAGGCGATAGCGGACTATACCAAGGTGATAAGT
>JAFGIX010000084.1 GCA_016929395.1 Candidatus Zymogenus saltonus | reverse complement strand
GAGGCGGAAAAGGCCAGCAACGAGGGGATCAGGAAATCGCAGAAGGGGCTTTACGGCGAGGCGATCGAGGAGTTCAACAGGTCGATAAAGCTCGATCCCAATAATCCCATACCATATTATATGAGGGGATATGTCTATGCGGAAATAGGTATGTATAACGAAGCCGTTTTGGATTTTGATAAGGCCATTGAGCTCGATCCTGATGATTCAGATGCATTTTTCAGTAGGGGAGATACATACAGGGAAATGGGTGAAAATGAATCTGCCATAGCCGATTATACAAAGGCGATAGAATTAAACTCTCAAAAAGACGCGTATTTTCACAACCGGGGTCTGCTCTTTGGTGAGATGGGAAGGCTCGACGAATCTATCAAGGACCTGAGAGAGGCGTGCAGGCTTGGAAATCAAAATTCATGTATTGCCCTTAAACAAGCAATGGAGAAGAAAAAGAATAAGTAAGAGGCTAATAGTAAATGTAACCTTTTTACCTCTGTTTAAAATTCTTGATAGAGGGGAAAAAACTTTATTTGCAGATTCATATCTTTAATACCTCCAGTGAAAAAGTGACATAATTTCATCATGTGGGATTTTCCATTAATGGAAAATCTGTCTCCAATCACTTTTTTAAAGGAGGGGAAAATGGCAGAAGGAACAATAACCGCAGGCGCCATTATAACAGGGGCATTTGATATAATCGCGGACCTCATTGCCATCGTAGATTACTTCACTTCAACGTTGGATCCGGAGGTCCACGAAATATATGGATACACGTTCGACACCCGGGAGAACCTGAAGAAGATAATGGAAAAGCTGGGAGTTACATATGAATTTAAACCAGCAAAAGACATCCAGAACAGATTGGAGAAGACGACTGAATTTTTTAAAGAATCTAGAGCTTCACGGATTGATGCCACATTGCGTAGAGATGAAGCGTATAGTTTAGCCGCTAAGAGCGCTGTGGAAGATGCAAAAAAGCTTTACTGGGACGCGATGGATTTTCTTAAGGAGTATCCATTTTTACTTTCTACGCCTCTGGTAGGGGAGGCCGCAACGCCGACAGAGGAGGGTCAGGCGAAGGCGGAGCGGGATAAAATATCGGGAGAGGTGAAGCAAGTCGGCGATAAGGTCGAAGAGATGAAGTTAATGGGCGGCGGCGGAGCGGCGACCGGATTTGCCGGCACCGCGATATTCACGTTGATACTTGCAAGCCTCGAAAGGATTGAGGGTAAAATGACGACCGAACAGACAACTGGCGGGGAGCTGGGTGAGGAGAAAACCGGTGAGGAAAATATCGATGGCGGCGGCATTCAGATAGTCGAGTCGATAACAAGCAGGATCGACAGGCTGGAAGAGGCGCAGGAAAGAAAGCTTCAGAAAATAGAGGATAACATCCTTTTTCGTATCACGTCCCTCATCGACCTGATAAAGAAAAGCTCAATGCCGTTCAAGGAAATCTACGACAGGCTCTGCAAACAAATGCTTTACGAGTGGAGAAACCGCAGCCGGTAAGAAGGTGTCTACCTTGACAGGGCAGGGCGTCAGCCCCCTCTGGTGATTTAATACTCCCCTCCATCCGTGACATCAATCTTCAGCGGGATTTAAATAATGGACGGCCTCTATCAATAATAATCCTTCCTTGCGCCCATCTCGAAGAAGTCGGCGATGTAGCCGGCAAGGACGAGTGTGTATTTTCTGATCTCACCCACGCTGCTCCCGGGGTACTGGGCGTAGCTAGTCATTATGCCGTTTAATGCCGAAAAGAGCGCCCTGGACATCAGCTGGGTGTCCCCCTTGTGCCCAGATTGCTTTATGACCCTCTCGATGAGGTCGATGACCTCCTGCATTATCGGGTTTATTTTTTCGATCTCCTCGTCGGTCAGCATCCCCCTCGGCATGAAGTAGCTCATCATCTGGTAGTAGGAGGTGTTCTCGTTGAGGTAGCCGATGTAGACCTCGCTGAACCTCCGGATACTGCACCCCTCGTCCCTCTTGAGCTCCTCCTCGATGATTCCGATGATCTCCTTCGTGTCTGCGTAGAAGACCTCGAGGAAGAGCTCGTCCAGGCTCTCGTAGTAGCGGTAGATCGTCCCCGTGCTGACCCCCGCGCTCTTGGCGATGTCCCGCACCGTTACGTTCTTGAAGCTCTTTTCTGAAAAGAGCTTCTTGGCGGTATTCACGATCAGCTCCCGGCGGGCCTCACGCTCCCTCTCTTTTAGATCGCCGAAGGTAAGTTCGGGCATAAGCTTGGCACCCCTTAAGGTTTAATCGAAGTCCCGGTCACGGGGAAGGCCCCCATCTCGACCATGCTCATTATAGCTTTGTTGTTTCCCGTTGTCAATCGAAGAGGGAAAATGAGTGCAAAAGTCCATACCGACGGATTGGAATTCCACGCTTCCGATCCGCCCTTACGCCGACGGATCGATCGGTGATGGATATTTCCCGCCCTCTCCTCTAAAACGCGAAGGAGACCTCGGCGATCTCCATGATGGAGAGGTCCTCGGTCTTTATCGCCTTGGCGATCGCCTCCGCCTTCGGCATAACGTTGTTGATGAAGTACTTGGCCGCCGCCAGCTTCCCGGAGTAGAAGGCGGCGTTACGGTCGTCATTCAGAAACTCGGCCCACTTGATCCAGTTGTTGGGGTCCACCCCCTTCTCTTTTGTCAGGGCATCGAGCCTCTCTCCGGCGATCTTCGCCTGCCAGGCCAGCATCCACGACAACATTATGGTTGCCATCAGGTTCAGGAACGGGTAGGCGTTTCCGATGGGGACGAGGAACTTCCCCTCCCTTCCGCACGCCGCGAAGAACTCACTGGTGTCGGTCAATATCTTTACGCCCTCCTTGAGCTTGTCCACGAGGCCGGAGATCCTACCGTTGTTGCCCGCTTCCCTTATGAATTTATTGATCTCGCCGATAAGGTTCTTGAAGTTCTCCCCCTTCTTCTGTCCCAGTTTTCTCCCAACGAGGTCGAGGGCCTGGACGCCGTTTGTCCCCTCGTATATGGCGGAGAGCTTGACGTCCCTCAGTATCTGCTCGACCGGGTATTCCTTTGTGTAGCCGTAGCCGCCGTGGACCATGATCGATTGATCCGCCACCTGAAAGCCGATGTCGGAGCCGCATGCCTTGATGACCGGGGTCAGAAGCTCCACCATCCCGTGCCACTTCTCCCTCTCCTCCGGGTCGTCGAGGGCGAGGGAGAGATCTTCGCACTTCGAGGTGTAGTAGGTAAGGGCCCTCAGTCCCTCCGTGTGGGACTTCATCCAGAGGAGCATCCTTCTCACGTCCGGGTGGTTGATTATGGGGACCCTGGGCGCCTCGGGGTTTCTGAAGTTTATGAGATCGGGTCCCTGTATCCTCTCCTTTGCGTACTTGACGGAGTTCAGATACGCCCGGGAGGCGCAGGTCAGCCCCTGGAGCGCCACGGCGACCCTCGCCTCGTTCATCAGGATGAACATGACCTTCATCCCCTGGCCTTCCTCCCCCAGAAGCTCGCCGTAACACTTTCCGTTGTCGCCGAAGTTCATGAGGCATGTGGCCGAGCCGTTGAATCCCATCTTCTTCTCGATGCCGGTTACGCTGTAGTCGTTCCTCTCGCCCAGGCTACCGTCGTCGTTTACGAGGTATTTCGGCACTAGGAAGATTGAGATGCCTTTTGTTCCCGACGGGGCGCCCTCGACCCTGGCCAGGACCGCGTGGACGATGTTATCGACGAGGTCGTGGTCGCCCGCGGTGATGAATATCTTGGTTCCGGTGATGGAATAAGACCCGTCCGGGTTTTTTTTAGCCGACGTGGTGAGCGATCCCACGTCGGTCCCCGCGCCCGGCTCGGTGAGCGCCATAGTGCCCCCCCACTCGCCGGTGAACATCTTCTCCATATATTTTTTCTTCTGCTGATCGGTGCCGTGCATCCTTATGAGAAGGGCGGCCCCCTCCGCCAGGCCCGGATAGGGCAAAAAGGAGGTGTTGCAGTTGAAGTATTCCCTGGCCGCCGTCTGCAGCAGGACGGGAAGCCCCTGTCCTCCCACATCTGCCGGCTGGCTGGGCGCCACCCACCCCCCCTCGCAGTAGATGCGGTAGGCCTCCTTAAGGCACTTCGGAATGGAGACGCTGCCGTCCTTCAGGGTGCACCCCTCCCTCTCCGTCTCCTCGATCGTGGGTTCGAGGACGTCCACGGCGAACTTTCTCGCCTCGTCGATGATCATGTCGAAGATGTCTTTGGAGAATTCGGAATATCTGGCAAATCCCGTCAGCTTTTCGGCCTCGAGGTGCTCGTAGAGGACGAACCTCTGATCCCTCTCGTCTACTATTAGGTTACTCATTTTGACCCCCTTAAATATTTTATCGTTTTTTTTAATTCTCCCGTTTTATAAACCCCATTTATCGAGTATCACCAGTCGATCCTGAAGACGATCCCGCACGTGCCGTTGCAGTTGCTGGAGTCCACCTCCTGAACGATCTCGCCGTTAAGCCCCATCGCCGCAATCCAAGACTCAAACCTGGGCCTTGCGGCACATTTATAGAGATCGGCGATCCCAGCTTTCTTAACGTTCTTGTGGACATAGCACTCGATCACGTGTCCCAGAAGCTCGTTTTCGTTGAGTATCTTGAACTCGTATTTGTGCTCCTTCGGGAAGAAGAGCTTCGAGGCGACGGTCATCAGGGAGTTCAACCGGTCGATATCGGTGATCTTTTTAATCCCGCTCCCGTTCATCAAGACCTTTATCTCCGTCTTCCCCATCGATCTAATAACAGTCCGGTTGAGCTCGTTGGCGGCGTCGAGGCCGTATTTCCCGATCGTCTTAATGAACCACCTTGCGTCGTGTAAGGTCCAGACGTTCCTTAAGATATCCTCTCTACCTTCGGAGCCGATTTCAAAATCGATATTTTCCATGAATATCTCTCCCCAAAATCATTTCAGCTAAAACGCGCCGGTCAAAAAACGTCCCCTATCGATCATTTTAGCTTGAGCTCGATCCCCCGGCTCTTAGCGCGGCTTATGTTCCACTCAATGAAGTTCTTCGGTGGCTCGTCCCGCTCCGCCTCTTCCCTCTCGACCAGGCTTATCGAGTCGGCCGGACATGTGACCGCGCACAGTCCGCATCCGATGCATTTGTCTTCCATGACACGATAAGAGTCGCCGTCTTTTACGATCGCCACTACCGGGCAGCGCTCCTCTGCGCAAGTTCCGCAGGCCGTGCAGCTTTCTTTGTCAATCGCTGCAATAAAATTACTTTTCATAAACATGTGGGGCGCCCCGTAGTTAATCGCCCCCCTGAAGGAGTGACAGCAGCAGGTGCAGCAGTTGCAGATGACGCTGTGCCCCTTCTGGACGTTGTAGTACGTCATGTGAACCAGACCCTCCTCCTCGGCGTCTTTCAGGATATCGAGCGCCTCCTCTTTCGAGATTACCTCGCCGCCGATGGAGAAATAGTCATAGGCATTTTTTTCTATTGAGACGTAAAGACAGACCCTTATCGTGTGGTCACAGCCAAGCCCCAACATTGCTCTCTCCTTTCTGCAGATGCAGTCCACCAGAAGAAAGGAGCTCGACTTTTCGACGATCTTGCGAACGTCCTCGTAAAGCTGCACCCGGGATTCCACCTCTATATTGTCGTTTATCGGGACCACCCGGGCCACGGCGGGCCTGTGGCTTCCGGTTCCCTTCAAGAAGGCGGATTCATACTCGTCGTAAAGGTCGACGAACTCCCTGTCCATGCGATAAACTTGAAAGTCGTAGATGCCGGGGACGAAGGCGATCAGCATATACATCTGCTGCCCGAACAGCGTGAAGGATCCGATCTGTCCCCTCTTTGCCATATCGTCCAGTATATCGCGCATCTTAGATGCCGGTTTGTCGAGGCGCCCGGCTATTGCCTCGGCCGTCTCTGGAAGGGGACTCAAGAGGAGGGCGGTCTCCGCTTCCTCCGGGGAGAATATCTTTTTGAGGATCCTAAGCTCGACGCCGCTCTCGGTCTCCGGAAAGCCGTTAGGCAGCTCATCCAGCCTCTTTGCCAGACGTCTGTAGACATCGTCCATATTTTTCTCCTGTAATAAAAGGAGGTTGAAAAATCGGCTCTTTTTCAAAATATCCCACCAACATGCAGGAGCCTGTCGGTGCCGCCCAGCTGTCGTTCCCAACACAATTGGGAACTTATTCTGTCATTTCCAACTTGATTGGGAATCCAGAAAGATGTCGGTGTAGATTCCCGTTGCCGCCCGGCACACAGGCCGTCCCTCCTGGATTCCCGTTTTCACGGGAATGACAGATGATTTTTAGTTCCATGCAAGTCTGGGAATATCCCACTGACAAGCAAGGGCCTGTCGGTGCCGCCCAGCTGTCGTTCCCAACACAATTGGGAACTTATTCTGTCATTTCCAACACCATTGGGAATCCAGCCTGTCCCCGCGTATGCGGGGGAAAGATATTAATCTGGATTCCCGTTTTCCAAGGGGATGACAGATAATGTTTAACTGGATTCCCGCTCCCGTACGATTCTATCTCTTTCTGTCTTCCACCCTTAACTTCATCACGATCTGTCCCCACCCCCCACATTCAAGTCCCACGTCGGGACAGCTGACTTCGGGAAACCTCATTTCATTCGGGTCAGCCCCGGCATAGATAAGCTCGTTGGCCGTAAAAACGAGCGCCGATAATGGGCCGAGGGCATGGACGCAAATCCTTTTTGGGCAGAGTTTTGTCATGAGGTTTCCCTTGCCATCAAAATAGAATTTATCTCCCACCTTATGCTGACTGTTGCATCCCTCGGATTTGATAACCTCAAAGATGATGGTCTTGTCTATGAGTTCCGACGTCTTTGAGATTACGGCCTCGTTTCTCGGGTTTTCCTTGAATATCTTCATCTCTTCATCGTTGTAACCGAGATGCTTCTGAATAAGGTCCCAGGTTTCCTTGTCGATCTTCATCTAAAAATCTCCTTTTTTAATTCAAGTTTTACTGACTTCCAAAATCGAACTCGTATCTCCTGAAGCACTTTCCCTCCGTGTGCATCATGCAGCTGGAGACCTTCGGGGTGACCGTGAAATTGAGGCCGAGTTCTCTGTACCAGGTCTCGCTCCTGTCGAAGATCCCGCATTGGTAATCTTCAATAGCCCCTATCTGCTTTATGCCCTGATAGGCGAAACAGCTCTCCGGCTCCCACCATACCTCCAGTACATTAGGCTCCTTGTACTGGTAGCCGAGCTTCATAAAATCGGCCATCACCAGCTCGTAGGCGCTCGTCACAAATTCCTTAAACTCGTTGAAGTCTCTGACAGACTCCACACCCAGTATCTTTTTGAGCCTTTTTACCTCGATTGCCGACATCGCCTTTACGGCCTCCCTGTTGACCTTGTTGGTCCTCTCTATCCCAAACTCCTGCATGGAGTGGTAAAACCACATCCCGTCGTGGGTCATCCAGCCCTTGATCAGAAGCTCCTTCAGCTCCTTACTTTCGAGATTGTTCATCTCAAATCTCCTTTTCAATCCGCGAAATTCCAAAAAATCCCGATCTATCTATGTTTCCAGGCATATCCACTTCAGGTCGATCTTGTACAGATCGCTCAAACGGCAATCCACATTTGAGTCATCGGCCGAACCGAACCTGTATTCCTTTAAGCAGTCCTCGTTTTTTTTAATCGCGCAGTCGGCGCACGACCGGGTAGTTGAGTATCCGAACGGAAGGGTCTTGAAAAAGCGCTCGAGGATGGATATGTACGTGCAGAAGGAGAGATCCGGTTTTGCGGCCGGGATTTCACCCTTTTGCAGGGGTAGGGGTACCGTGTGATGCCGGGTCTTGGAATGTGCGGCACGCCTCGGCCGGCTGTCCTCGATATGGTTTCTGATACTCGGACTTTTGGAAAGCTCAAGTGAGGCCGTCTTGAAGGAGGTCAATATCTCCTTCAGGACGCACTCCAGATCATCCATCCGGTTGATGCGCCTCATCCCCATCGGCCCCACCGAAGTCGCCCTCAGTTCCCCGATTCCTCCAATGCCGATAAGGTGGCAGTAATAGAGCCATGTCCCGCGAGGTGTCGTCCAGCACCTTATGAGGAGCTCGTTTTTGTCGGCGGATTTCATTTCGCCTTTCCCTTATATATATTGGAATATTAATCTGGCCACCCCGGATTTGAACGGTGATTTTAAAATATTGACGGGGGGAAACGCTTTAATAACAAGAGCCGGATAACATATATATTCTGTAGTGAACATTGTTCATTGTAATAAACTGCGTTTTCGTTGTCAAGAAAAATCGAGCGCAGATGAATTTTTTTTCTCTATATTTTATTTGAAATGTCGGTATGAGAATTATAGGGAATCATGGGGGATTTGATGTAAATCCGGCTTTGTGGGCGGCATATTTGGTCGGTCTGTATGCCGGTCTAAACGAGATTCAGGTTTGCGGAGCTAAAGGCCTCTAATCAGGGGAGAATCGGGGATTAAATTTCTTCGCGCTTAATTCTTCGGCATCGGCCCTATGAAGGATAATCGGCGGGAAAAGGGTGGAAATTGACGTTTCACAGCGGTGTCTGATCATCGTCTTGATTTTAAAGATAGGATTAACTTTAAAAAAGGGGAGAACATTCCCCCCTTTTGGTTGAAAACGAAACAATATTGGAAAAGTGTTTTATGTCCGCCGTCTCTCTCAAGTTAGGAACAGCTACGACCGGCCGACCGCTTTAAGCCCCGCTTGCCTTTGCCGGTGTCCGCAACCTCATTAAATACGCCCACCCCGATCCGATCGGATGGCCGATTCATTTTCGCTGTGAAGCTTGCAAACCTCGGGGTCATCCTTCCGGGCTGCTTGAGCCGGCCGGATAATCGTCTAAACGATCTGCCAACTTTTAAAGTCGGTGTTTCAAACCGTACAACGGAGCTTGAGCCGGCCGGATTATCGTTTAAACGGTCTATCGGCCGGCTTGTGGGTTTAGTACCTCTGGTTGTTTCTTCCCCGGTCCCTGCTTCTGGGGGGTCTGGCTTCATCGATGTTCAAGGTACGTCCGACGAAGTCCGTCCCGTTCAATTCCTCCTTCGCCTTTTCCGCCTCGGACTGGTCTGACATCTCGACGAACCCGAATCCCCTTCCCTCGATGACCTTGGCCTCGACCACCTCTCCGTATTTGGAGAACAGGTCTTCGAGCTCACCCGCCGTCACCGAGTACTTGAGGTTACCCACAAAAAGCTTCTTTCCTTGCATCTTTGCCTCCTTCTTCTTCTCTTATTTAACAATGGTCATCTCCGGAGGCTATGACAAGGAAAGCATAAAACACCGATACCTCTTTTAAAAACACACTATTAAACACAAGAACAGGAAAATGAAAACTGAAAAGAGATCCTCGGATGCTTTAAACAAGGCATTCCGAATCCCTCTTTATCAGAGTGCCTACTCAGGGCCCTGCGCCCTGAATTTGCCTTTTTCTATAATATTTTTAATCAAATGTCAAGAAAATACGGCTATGATCGCCAATTTGTCATCAAAAGGTTCGAAAATCGAGCCGAGACCGGTGTGAATGTTCCCCGATCAGGTGAAATGCGATTTTGAGATCATATACATGCGGAGTGGAAGGTGAGTGTGCAGCCTTAATGATTTGGATAATGGAGGCAACAAAGGTCTTATGCCGTGTCTCAAGCCTCTCCTTTTCAAATTAACTATCCAATTTTAAAGCCTAAACCGAAAATCTTTTAAACGTCGGCAGGTACTTCCGGTTCTTGTCGAGCATCTCGTTTACCATCTCCCTTATCTCGGCAAGGGAGAGGACGGCGGCGGTCAGGGGGTCGTAGATTATCGAGTGATATATCATCTCAGGATCGCCCGCGAGAAATCCCTTGACGGCCATCTCCTCCGCGGCGATGTTGATGTTGTTTAGCGCCGCAAGCTGGGGCGGCAACGCCCCTACGTGGACGGGGTGAAATCCGGTCCTGTCGGCGAATACCGGCACCTCCACGCAGGCGCCTTCTGGGAGGTTGGTAATCAGCCCAGTGTTGGGGACGTTGCCGTTGAACTTGAAGGGCTCTCCCCCCATAAATGCGTTGATAATATATGCGGCGTACTCCCTTCCCCTCTTGAGGTCGAGGGGATTCGGGTCTTCGAGCCATTTATTGATCTCATCTTTCCACGTGCTCTCTCTTTTCAGGTACTCGTCGATGATGAAGGCGTATGCCCCGGGATTCCAGCCGGTGCCGGGGGCGCAGTATCTCTCGATCAGATCCGGGCGCTTCCTGAACCACCAGCTGTACTCGGAGTTGTGGCCGCTCGACTCGGTCACGTAGTAGCCCAGGTGGAGAAACATCTCGTTTCTGACTATTTCAAAATTGTATATCTCGGGCCTCGACATGGCCTCCCTGATTTTCGGGTAGATGTCGTTGCCTTTGTGTTCGAGCTTTAGATACCATGCTTGGTGGTTTATTCCCGCGCAGAGGTGGTCGAGCTCCCCCTCCTTGATTCCGAGGAGGTACTCCATCCCGGCCGCCGTCTCCTGGACGCTGTGACACAGCCCCACAAGCTTGACGTCCCTCTCGCCGTGGACGGCCCTGCACAGCATGGACATGGGATTCGTGTAGTTTAAGAGAATGGCTTCGGGGCATAGCCTCTCCATATCCGCCGCTATATCGAGGACCACCGGGATCGTGCGGAGGGCCCTGAAAACCCCCGCCGGACCCCTCGTGTCCCCCACGTTTATGTCCACGCCGTACTTCTTCGGGATCTCTATGTCGTGGCGCCAGACATCTATACCCTCCACCAAGATGGTCAGGACCACGGCGGACGCCCCTTTTAGGGCCTCCCCTCTGTCTCCCGTGGCCTCAACCTTGGCCGGGTAGTTACCCTCATTTACTATCCTTTTGACCGCACTCTCGATGTATCTCAACCGTTCCGGGTCGATGTCCATGAGCGTCAGGGTGGCGTCCTCAAGGAGGGGGAATGTCAGGATGTCCCTTACGAGGTTTCTCGTAAACTCGAAGCTCCCGGCGCCTATAAAGGCTATCTTTGTCATGGCCATATCCTCTCAGACTACGATCAAGATTTATCAAAAGGACGACGGATTGTCAAGGGGCAATGAATCCTTATCGAGATGAATAGGGATTATTCCATCGTTTATTTTATGATTGAGGGGCGAATTTACCCCACACATTTTTTATTGTATTTGAAAGTTATTTCTAATATCATATAAAGAGACAAAAAAGGCGCGTACATCAGGCAGCCGATCTTTGAGTCGCTTTGGAGTAATCGTTGGAGTTAATATTAAGGGAGGATATTTTGGACTCTACAAGGGAGTTATCGAGGCGCAGGCCTTTGGTAAAGGGGATAATGATACTTACGTTTCTTTCTCTCTGCCTAACGATCTGCGTTACGCCGGCCGTTTCCGGGGACTTCACCGCCAGAAAGCCGACCGACGTGGAGATGGCGGGGATCACCAGCACCATCGACAAGGTGTTCAAGGGGTGGGGGAATCTGGACCTCGACCTCTACATGAGCGCCTGGTCGGTCAACGCCCGCCAGTATCTGAAGAACGGAGTGGAGAGGGACTACTACCAGATTTTGGAACGGAGGAGGCAGGACTTTCAAAGATACAGCCAAGTGAAATACTATTGGGAGATCTTGGACTGCGATGTCGAGGCCAACAGGGCCTACGTCTCCTGTCACTACAAGATGACCTTCACGAAGTATGACGGGGGTGTTATCAGGGAGGATGATGAGGAATTTTACGTCCTCGAGTATACGCCCGACGGATTTTGGTTTATCATAGAGAATTACGACTACCTGCTGAGTCGTTAGGTTTTTTACGAATTCACCGCGGCTGCAGGGATGAAGGGGGATGGAGATCGTATGGGAAGGAGAGCGAAAGGGGGCCGACGGGGTCGGCCATCAGGGTGCTTCCCTGACCCGTTGAAGACGGGGCGGGATTTCCTTGGACTTTTCCCCGGCGGAGAATGGCATATAGTATCCGGCTATGACCATGTGCATTACCTGAAAATATCCCGTGTGGCGGGGAGATTTGCGGCGCTACTACTCTTTATCCTTTTCTTGTGTCCGGTCTCGAATGGGGAGGAGGGGAAGATCATCTTCGTCATCGACGATGAAAAGCGCCTCTACATATACGAGGGGGAGAGGCTGAAGTTCGATTTCCCCTGCGAGACGGGAATAGGCGGGATGGGAAAGACAAGGGAGGGGGACAGGAAGACCCCGGTGGGAAGGTACATGATAATATGGATGGCGTCGAAGAGGGGTGACAACGAAAGGGAGGGGACTCAAAAGATAATCGACGGAATCACGTGGTGCGAGGACAGTAAAATATACTACGGTCCCGAGGGCCCGGCCGATGAGAGGCTCTGGACGGACGCCTACGGCGGAGATGACGCGGCCGTGATGGGTCTCGACTACCCGAACGAGGCGGACAAGGGGAGGGGATACACCGGGGACTGCATCGAGATTCACGCCACAAAGAGGCTGAAAAACGGAAGGCTCACCCCCTCCGGCGGCTGTATAAAGATGTTCTGCGAGGACGCCCTTTTTCTCTATAACCACGTCGAGGTAAATACGCCGGTGGTAATAGCGAGAACGAGGGGAGATTTATTATCGGAATACCCGTTTCTGAGGGAGGCGCGGAGGTGAGGTCTCGGTGATTATGAAGGGGGCGGAAGGGCGGAGTTTTTTTGATCGTAGTATTAGTATGTCAATATATGCAATGAGAAGGTTTGGGGGGCGAAGTTGAAATGAAGGAATTACTTAATCGGGTGGACACGAGGAGGGGTTTCATTCGCCTCTTAGGTAAGCTGGGCCTTGCGGGCGGCCTTGTCAATGTGCCGGGGGCAACGGCGGCCTTCGGCATCGTTCCGGGCGGCCGATTCGAGGCTGGCGTCAGCTATTTCGGAGGGCGAGATCCCAAACACGTAAGGGGGGACATGGAGGACATCGTCAAAAACGGCTGCACCTTCGTGGTTCACACCTTCTCGGAGGCCGATTACCACTTCTACACAAAGGCGATGGCGGATATCGTGAAGATATCCCACGACCTGGGGCTGACGGTATATCTGGACCCCTGGGGGGTGGGCGGGGTCTTCGGCGGCGAGGCGTTCTCCCGGTTCGTGGTGGAAAATCCCGCCGAGACCCAAAGGCTCGCCGACGGAACGCCCCTCCCGTCCGCCTGCCTGAACCGCGCCTCTTTTCGCGGATTTTTGAAGAAGTGGCTGGATAAAGCCTCGGAGATCGGCGGCGACGTGGTATTCTGGGACGAGCCCCACTTCTACATCCCGAGAAGCGTCTGGCGCAAAAACCAGGGACCTAACGAGTGGGCCTGCCGGTGCGACCTCTGCTCCTCCCTCTTTAAAGAGAGGTACGGCAAAAAGATGCCCGTTGTGATGGACAAGGACGTAATAGCTTTTCGAGACGACTCGATAGTCTCCTTCTTCAAGGAGATGACCGAATACGCGGCGGGTTTAAGGATGAAAAACGGACTCGTTATGCTCCCGGAGGAAAACTATCTTACGGGAGTCTCCTCCTGGGACAGGCTGGCCTCCATCAAGGACGTCGATATATTCGGGACCGACCCATACTGGATAATCTTCAGGAAGGATCTCGAACCCTACGTCAGGGATGCGGCGAGAAGGGTTCTGGAGATATCCAGAAAGTACGGGAAGGAGCCCCAGATCTGGGTGCAGGCCTACAAGGTCCCGGCAGGGAGGGAATGGGAGGTGGTGCGCGCCGTCGAGGTAATCGTCGAGGAGGGTATCAGAAACGTGGCGGCGTGGAGCTACAGGGGCGGAGCCCCCATGAACCTTAAGAGCGACAATCCCGACCTCGTCTGGAAGGTTCTCGGCGAGGCGTTCACCAAGGCGAGGAAAGGTTTAGTGGGATCGAGATAGATTCGCTGAAACAGAAGGCTGGGGGGGGCTTAATATTTGAGACGTTTTAAAATGAGGATTTAATCGTTTGGGGATTGAACTGGACTAATATTTACGGCTAAACCCGGTCCTCAAGTTTTCATTTGAACTTATCGTCAAATAGTGGTACTATATTCCGAAAAAGGAGTTTTGATATGAAAAAATCGGCCTTAATATTAACTATATCGATATTGATGACAGCGTGTCTTTCAACTTTAGCCTTCGGCGAGGAGCTGAAGGTTCAAAACAGTCTTTTCGTCGATGTCGCAATCATTGACTTTAACGGGAAGATATACGACGCCAACAGGTGGACCCTCGGAACCTACAACTTAAAGGGGATCGTCTACAATCAGTCTTTTGAACACATCGGGTTTGTCGAGCAGTCGGACGGCGTGAGCGAGGTCAAAGATATCCACTACAAAGTCATGGCGAAGGTTGCCGAAGATGGAGAGATAACGGACGCCGATGGAAATCTCATGGGTAAGATAACCGAGACGAAGATTACGGACAAGGACGGGAGGCTTCTCTTCAGGCTTTCCGGCTCCATGGTTCAGAAGGGGTTGTTGGTATATCTGTTTTTCTTTAACGATACTTTTAGGAGCAAATAAGATAGTAAACAAGAATCACACAGAAACCGACAGGTTCTCCATCCCGGAGCGGGAAAAGACCCTGGCGGTTTTCATAGACTTTGAGAACCTCGCCCTTGGCTTTACCAAGGGGAAAGAGACAAAGGGCATCAAGTTCGATATCAAAAAAGCGCTTGAGAGGCTCTTGGAGAAGGGGAAGGTAATCGTCAAGAAGGCCTATGCGGACTGGGGACGGTTCTCCGACTACAAACAGCCCTGTCACGAAGCCGCGGTGGAGCTTATCGAGATCCCGAAGAGGTTTATGACCGGGAAGAACTCCGCCGATATCAGGCTTGCCGTGGACGCCATCGACCTCGCCTATTCCAAGGAGCATATAGACACCTTTGTCATAGTATCGGGGGATTCGGATTTTTCACCCCTCGTCTCGAAACTGAAGGAGAACGGCAAATACGTTATCGGGATGGGGATGAAGGACTCCACCTCCGAGCTACTCCTCAACAACTGCGATGAGTTCATCTTCTACGAGGACCTGGAGCGTCCCGAGTCGAAGCCACCGAAGATAGACCCGAACCTTCCCAAGGAGAAGCGGGAGGCCTTCTCGTTTGTGGTCTCCGCCGTCACCGCCCTCATCAGGGAGAACAAAGAGGTCATCTACTCGTCGATGGTCAAGGACACGATAATAAGAAAGCGTCCCTCCTTCAACGAGTCGTACCACGGCTACCGCTCCTTTTCGGAGCTACTGGAGGACGCCCAGAAGAACGGCCTGATCAGCCTGAAGATCAACTCCAGGAGCGGGACGTACGTCGTCACCGGCTTCGGCTCCGCGGGATAGGGGGATAGCGGGTCTGTGATTAACTTCAGTTGGTGGGGCATGGTTCAGAAACTACGGTCCTAACAACGAAGTCTGGCATAACTTCACGATACCGCCCAGTGTGATAACGCCGTAAACTCCAAGGGTCACGCAGTCAGGACAAATATCAAGTGGGGCAGGATTTGCCCCCCTTTTT
>JAFGIX010000083.1 GCA_016929395.1 Candidatus Zymogenus saltonus | reverse complement strand
TTTAGTTATTATTGCAGTAATATTTTTTGATTATAATCTAAAAGTATCATATCTAATTTTATACAGAAAAATCTTGGTAATGGGAGATAGATTACAGCGCAAATGGTAAATTGTATTAGAAATCATTGAAACTTAATTACCTATTTAATATCACTATTTGATTAATTTCGTTTTTAATCAAAAGAGCTTTAGTAGATAGATCAATAGTATTAAGTTCAATAGCCTTTTAACAGCCCTCCCCCCACCAACCTACCGACCAACACAAACCGCCTGAAATTTAAAGAGATCAGGCCCCCGCCCCTGCCCCATCCCCCATCTTCTCGATCTCCTCGTCCCTGAGCTTCTTCCTGAGGACCTTTCCTATCATGCTCATCGGGAGCTCCTTCTTGAACTCGTATATCTTGGGGACCTTGAAGACGGCGAGGTTTTTCTTGCAGTACGCCTTTATCTCGTCTTCCGTCATCGTCTCCCCCTCCTTCAGGACGATAAAGGCCTTGACCGTCTCGCCCCGGTACGGGTCGGGTATGCCGACCGCCACCGCATCCTGAATCTTCGGGTGGCTGTAGAGGACCTCGTCGATCTCACGGGGGTAGATGTTGTACCCGCCGGCGATTATCATGTCCTTCTTCCTGTCCACGATGTAGAAGAACCCCTCCTCGTCCCGCGTGGCTATGTCCCCTGTGTAGAGCCATCCGTCCTGCAGGGCTTCCCTCGTCTGCTCCTCCTTGTTCCAGTAGCCCATCATCACCTGCGGCCCCTTGATGACGACCTCTCCCGGCTCGCCGATCTTTACCTCCCTCTTGCCATCGTCGATGTCAACCAGTCTGCAGTCGGTGTTGGGGATCGGAAAGCCGACGCTGGCGGACTTGCGCTTTCCGAAAAAGGTGTTGGCGTGGGAGACTGGGGCCGCCTCGGAGAGGCCGTACCCCTCGATGATCCTCCCGCCGGTGAGCTCCTCGAACCTCTTCATCACCGAGACAGGGAGGGGCGACGCCCCGGAGAAGCACCCCTTGATCGACGAGATGTCGTATTTCTTGAGATCCGGGTGGTTGATGATCCCGACGTACATCGTTGGGACGGCGCAAAAGTAGGTCGGCTTGAGCTTCGGGATCTCCTTTAGGAGCATGTTCACGTCAAACCTCGGGATGAGCTGTATCTCCGCCCCCTGATATACCGGCATGACCGTGCACATGGTAAGCCCATAGATGTGAAAGGCGGGGATAACGGAGATGTGGCGCTCCTTGCCCATGACGGCGTTGGTGAAGTAGCTCCCGATGGCCACGGTGCAGGAAACGATGTTTTTGTGGGAGAGCATGACCCCCTTGGGGAGGCCGGTGGTACCGCCGGTGTACTGGAGGAGCGCCAGGTCTTCGTGTTTAGCCTCCTGGGTCGCCCCCTTGGGGTCGCTATTGGAAACGACGTCCTTGAAGTAGTGCACCCTCTCGTCCGGCTGAGCCGGCGCCCACATCCCCTGGAGCCTCGCGGCAACCGGGTAGAAGAGGGCCTTGAGCCCCGGCAGGTAGTCTTTCACGTTCGTCACGATTATCCGCTTTAATGGAACTTCGTCGGCGATCCCCTTTATCCTCTTCTCCCAGAGGATGTCGAGCGTAATAAGGGTCTCGGCGCCTGAGTCGTTGAACTGGTAGATAAGCTCCCTCTCAACGTAGAGGGGGTTGAACCCGACCGCCACGGCCCCCAGCTTGAAGGCGGCGTAAAAGGCGATCACCGACTGGGGGCAGTTCGGGAGGGAAACAGCGATCCTGTCCCCCTTTTTTACGCCCATCTTTTTGAGCCCTGCGGCAAACCTGTCCACGTGGTCTTTGAGCTGTGTATATTTCAGCCTCGCCCCCATGAAGTACGTGGCGGGATTATCGGGGTACTTTTCGGTGCTGTTCTCCAATATATCGTAGATGGTGATCTCGGGAATCTTCATCTCGGGCGTAACACCCTCGTCGTAGAACTGGTGCCATACTCTTTTCATGGATTTTTCCTCCAGATCGTATTTCTAAATTAGTTATTTGGTTATGATATTGCACAAAGGAAAATCTGTCAAGATAGCTAATTTTGGTAATATATGGAATTTTATTAATTGAGGAATCCTTTACACAAAGGATCAACAGATGCAGAGAATTCATTTTTAACGGGACAGGGCGAGCGGTCGAAGTCGGGGAATAGACCTTTTTTATTCAAGAATATTCATGACTTTGTTAATACGCGGGCTGCTCATTCAGATGAACCGAATAGAGATAGAAGCCGTTGATACACAATATCTTTCTCAAAAAACGGCCCTTCACAAGGGGGTCTTCCCCCTCCTTGTAAAGCCCCCAGATTTTCAAATCGCTCTCGGAAAAGGCGGAAAAGAAACCGGCCTTTTCCCTGGCGGATTCGGAGTCGATCGAAATGTATCTGAAATGGACGCCGGGCATTTTTTTATCGAGATCGCGGATACTTTCGATATTGTTAATGCGGATAATTCGAGAGCCGGAGTAGAAGAGGAAAATGTCGTTGCTGACCAGAAAGGGTGTAAGGTAGACGGTGTTTACCGGATCGACCTCGAGGTTTTTGACCGATTTGGCCATCTCGATCGTAAGGGGAAAGTAGTCATGCTGCGCCTGGCGACGGGCATAGATGAACAGGGACTGGGCCGCAAAGAGAGACACCAGTATTATAACGAGACCCCTTCTCCATTTGCCTGAAGAGTAGAGATAACTCCCGGCAAAACCCCCCAACAGGGCCAAGAACGGAGAATAGAATTCCATCCAGTGCTCATGGTTGATGGAGTGTTTTGGAAAGAGCGCTATGTTCAGCGTCCCGACGATGAAAAGGATTAGCAGCACACCCTTCTGCTCCCTCGTCATGCGGTGATCGGCGGTCGATTTGGGCTTCAATTTCATTCCGAGCAGGTCGCAGAAATACGCCAGGACCAAAAGGATCCATCCAACCGAATAGTATAACAGAATGTAGTAGCCGTTTTTCCAAAATACGCTCAAGAAGGAAAAATCCTTAGCGATCTCGCTCTTTTCGTAGACCCTCATAAGCTCATGGAGCCCATAGCTGTCGGTATAATGCATAACCGCGAGCATAAAAGCCGCAAAGGCGAGAAAGGCGACAAAATTCAGAATCACGGGGAATGCGATCCCCCTCTTCCCCTCCACCAAGAGATGATAAAGGAGGAGGGCCGGCGGCAGAAAATACGCGGGCCAATCCGTAAAGAGGCCCAACAGAAGGGTCAGGACTATGAAGGGATAATACAGCCTGTTCCTCGTTCTTATCCATAAGATGTAGAGATAGACGGTAAGGAGAACGAAAAACTTGGTGGCCACAAACATGTGGGGGAGACGCCCGTAATACGATTCAATCGGATTTATCGCCATGAACAGGACAACCAACAACGACGGCCCGGGCCCGTATATCTTGACCGCTATCATATACGTGAGGATAATCGACAGTATCGAGAATATTATTGGGACTATGCGTGTGGAGGCCTCGCTTTTTCCAAACAGGATATACGACCCGTACGTGATTATCTGGTTCAGTGGGGGGTGATTGATATAGTAGTTGAACGACAAGGGATCGGCCGAATTTACGCCTTTGACAATAATCGGGCCGGTCTCACCCAATCCGTATTCGAGGAAAAATGCGGCCGCGTTGCCGTTTGTCGCCCCGGAGCTGTCGTGAGCGCCGATCCAGGGCTCATCGATCTCGTAAAGCCTCAGCGATATTCCAAAAAGAAGAATACCGAGTAAGACTATTTTGATCGAAGCCTTGGTATTGCCGTTTTTCATAAAAAAACCGTTAATAAATTCTTTTCAATATCAACTATTCCGGAACTGCGGGCGCTCACCTGTCGGGGCATTACATCAACAAATATCTTTCAGTTATCAATACATACCTCTCAATCCAATCTCCCAATATTGGGCCTCCCCACGGCGCTGACCGTAAGCACAGACTCGACCAAGATATTCGCTCCCCCGCTCTCTATATTAATGTCCCTCCACTCCTCCTTTACCTCCACGTCCACCCCGCCTGATTCAACGACCTCGTCGGTTACGGCGGACTTGAGGGCGCCAAAAGCGTGCTCTCTGGCGTCGCTCAGCTTCTTGAAGGCCCTCCTCTCCTCCGGCATAAAGACGATATATCCTTCCAGATCGTCCGACCTTATCGACGCCTTCATGGTCGACATAACGACCCCCGACACGGCCCCCACGGCGTTGGCCACGCCGGCCTCCTCCGGCACCGAGTATTTGACGCCCAGGCGCCCGGCTGAAGGTCCAATGAATATCCCGGCGGGCGCCCCCACTGCTATTATCTCCCTTCCGAGGTTGATGTCCACAGATACAGGGTCTCCGTTTTCCGCGCCCGAGAGCCACCTCCTGACGGCGCCGGAGAGGACGCCGAATTCGTTAAAATTGATAATTCCGCCCTCCCCCCTTTTATCTCCGTCAACGGCGGCAAAGAGGATCTCAAGGACGATCCGCTCCCTGATGGCGTCCATCACGCGCTCAGCAAGACCGTCCGCCGAAATCCCGGCTGCCCCCGCCGCCACGCTTAGGGCGAGCCTTGACGCCTCGACGATTCCGATCTCGGACCTACCATCGGCGTTGAAAACGTCCGTTGGGGTAAGGCCAGCCCTCACCGCCGCCCCCATCCTGATCATCCTTTCCAGCACCCTCTCTACCCTGAACCTCTTTCTCCCTACCCCGAACTCCGACCCCGAGAGGGGGGAGATGGGGCTTTGTTTAAGCTCTTCGTACATCTCGACTACGTCTCTATCGAGATCCCTCCCTTTTGGCATAACGCCCGCCGCAAAGAAGTCGGTCGGCATGTAGCGGATTTTTCGGGCCGCTTGAATATCCGCTTCAGTCATGGAGTCGAGCATCCCAAAAACGACCGGGTATTGTTCGGCGAGCCTCCCTATCGGGAGGATTCGCCCCGGCCCAAGCGTCACCGCCTCGCTTAAGTCCCCGTAGTAGATGAAGCTGTCCCCGCCGAGGCCTACGGTCCTTACGTCCACGGCGCTGACGAATGTGCGGAACTTCCCGACCCTGGCGCCGGAGTCGGATAGCCTGGGGCGCCCGTCTCCCATGACCGCAATGTCCGACGTCGTGCCGCCGATGTCGATGATGACGCTGTCCTTAAGGCGCTCCCGCGGGACGAGTGCCCCTGCCCCCACCACCGACGCCGCCGGGCCGGAGAGGATCGTCTCGATGGGGCGTTTTCTGGCGGTGGACTCGCTCATGAGGGAGCCGTCCCCCTTGACGGCCATCAGCGGGGCAAAAATCCCCATCTCCAAAACGGCCCCCTTAACGGAATCCATGAGCTCAGAGATCAGTGGTATCAGACCCGCATTCAGGGCGGCGGTGGTCGCCCTGATGTCGGCGTTCAGATCCATGGAAAGCATGTGGCCCAAGACCACCGGCTTTTCGGTAATGGAAGATATTATCTTTTTGACCCTGTTTTCGTGTTCGGGATTTCTGACCGAGAAGTAGGAGGCGCAGGCGAAGGCCTCGACGTCTTTGTGAACCGACCTGACAAACCTCATAGCCTCTTTTTCGTCCAGCGGCTCGGCAACCTTCCCCTTAACGTCGTGGCCGCCCTTTAACCTCTTCGTTATGATCGTCCCGATACCGCCAACGGAGAGCTTTATCCCCTTGTCGTACCCCACGACGATGAGGGCCACGGGGCGCCCCGTCCCCTCGACGATGGCGTTTGTGGCTAGCGTCGTGGAGAGGCCGACCATCTTGACCCGGCCGAAGTCGCAGTCGCCGAGTCCCGAAAGGGACTTCCTGATACCGGAGATCAGGTCCCTGTGGGTGGTGGGGGCCTTCGATCGGGCCACGACCTTGGTCTTCGAGCCTCCGGCGGCGTCGATCAGGACCGAATCGGTAAATGTCCCGCCGGTGTCTATCCCTAAAAAGAGGGGTGATCCTTTAAGCCCCATTCAATCCTCCGATCATCCCCCTCATCCGCCTTCCCTGGCAGTCGACCCGGTCGCAAATATCACAGGGGGTCATGTCGAAGGTCCGGCCCTCCGGCCCAAGCCCGATTATCCCGGAGACGCTCTTCTTCGGGATCATGAGGTAAGACTCCGTCAGCTTTACCCCCACAGAATCCGCGTCCACGAGGCTAAAAAGCTCCCTCTGCTCCCTTATGTCCCAGTGACACTGGCCGGGGCCGTAGGGAGGGGTGGCGGAGAAGCCCCTCGGCTTCGCCTCCCGGTCGTAAAGCTCCCCTAAAAATAAAACCCTCGCCCGCATAAGCGCCACGATCCCCATGGTGTCGAGGATGAGGGCGGAGACGGTATCACCCTTGGAATTCAGCCTCTCAATCTCTTCGTCGATACCGATCCCGACCGTCCCGACGGCGACCGCGGCCATGACCGATCCGCTCAGAATCCTTTTCAATATCTGCCCCTTAAACTCGGCGTCCCCGATGCGGACAAATTCCCCGTTCACCTCTCCTATTTCGTGGACGCTGTAGACCGAGCGGGGCCTGACAAGATCGAGGCACCTCTCCAGCATCTTGTGGGCCGCTTCGAGGAGCCTTTTCGATGCGGGATTCTCGTCATTGTAGCCCATAAAGGCAAGGACGCCTTCAACATCTACGTCAATACAGTGTCCATCTATAATCGTCACTCTCGTTCTCCGATGAAGCAAACCTTAAGTCTACTAATTTATCACAGGCCCGAAAAAAGTCAAGGGGAGGGTGCGCCGGGATCGGATTTGCAGGGCGATAAGCTCGGACAAAATAATTCTTTAGTAAAATACTACTAATATATTGAATTTGAGATTTTAATTGCTATAATATTAATAGGATAAAAAGTCGCCGCATTGTTTTGCGGTTTTAGTTTAAAAACAACCGATATGGAGACAAATAGAATGATTGTAGGTTTTATATTAGTGATAGCGCTTCTGGTTCTTCTCTTTTTTGTTTATCAGAGGGGAGGACTCGATTTCCTGAGGGGGGGAGAAAACCCAGGGGAGATTCTCGACCGGCGCTACGCCGCGGGCGAGATCACGGAAGAGGAATACAAGCGGATGAAAAACACGTTAAACACATAATTGATGTTAAACCTCCACGAAAACTTTAATGGTTGGAGCGGTTGAATTAAAGTCGATTTTTTTGGAGGTTTAACGCAAAACGAAGATGATTAGGTCGGCTCCTTCCATGAGCCGGCTTGAGAATAGAAAGGAGAAAGAAGATGAACATTACGACAATGATTATAGATTTATCGGCCCCGGCGCTTCGCCTGTTCGACCTCTTAGGCGATAGGTGGTGCGGGGCGATGGGCGGAGGATACTGGGGCTGGGGGATGGGCGGCTTCTGGATGATAGCCTCAATCCTATTCTGGACGGGGATACTGACCCTTGCGGCGATTTTAATCTCAAGGCTCTTTGCGCGTAGGGGCGAGGCGAGAGTCGGCGGCGGCTCCGCCACACCGATGGAGATTCTCGACCGGCGCTACGCCGCGGGGGAGATCACCGAGAAGGAATATCTCAAGATCAAAAAGGGGCTGTCAAAAAAGTAGGAGTTTTTTAAGACGTGCCGCCGTCAACGATCAAGATCGGTGAACATCCACGGTCTCTGAGTTCCAATTTGAATAGTATCTGCCGGATTTGAGACGTGCCGGTTTCTAATCCGGCTTTTTTATGGCCCTCCCCGGCTCTGTCGGACTTATTACAAATCCGTGAACCGAAAAGACAAATCAAGATTTAGAGCCGATGATCCCGAGGATCGTGAGCATATCGCGGCCGGGGCACTCCTTCGCGTCGCACAGGTCACAGGGGGAGGCATGGGAGATCGCATCGATTGGGCCCAGACCCATGATCCCCGACCTGCTCTTCTTCGGTATCATGAGGCATGTCTCGGTGAGCGTCACCCCGATCGAGCCGGCGTTAACGAGTCTGAAGAGCTCCCTCTGCTCCCTTATGTCCCACCTGCACTCGCCGGGGCCGAACGACGGGGTAAGGCCATAGCCACTGGGGATTCCCTCCAACTCAAGTATCTTCTTGTAGATGCAGACGGAGGCCACACCGAGGGCGACCGACCCGAAGGTGTCGAGCATAACGGCCGAGAAGGTGTCCCCGCCTTCGATCAGCCTCTTGACCTCGCCGTCAATTGTCCCCCCCAGCGTGGCGACGAAGACCACCGCCCTCCTGGAGCCGGCGAGGACCCTTTGGAGGACCTTCCCGCGAAACCGCGACCCGTTGAGGCTCACGGTCCCCTCCCCCATGCCCGATATATCGTAGACCTCGTAGACGGACCTCGGCTCTACGAGGTCGAGGCATCTATCCTTCGCCTCCTCGGCGGCGGCGGCGATCCGCTTCGGGGCCTTCCTTTCGCCCCGGTACCCCATGATCTTCAAAACATCGTTAACATCGATGTCGATTTTGATGTCGCCAAGAACCGTCATTTTCACCCCTTCGATTTACGCATACAATAATATCACATTTTGGATAATAGTCAACGTCACGGCATTTTAACAGACTCACCGCAAAGATAGTAAGATTAGATGAAGTCAAGTAGATTTTTTAAAAAGAAAAACAGAAATAGCTTGACATGGGGTGAAAAGTAATATAGGATTTAAGCATATACTTAATTGGTCGGAGTCGCGAAAAGTAGATACACGCTTCGACTCTGAATGGAGTATTGGTAACAAAAATTTCAGTCGGGAGGTGCTTCTATGCGAACCTTTATGGCCGAGACGTTCAAGGCCTTCGGCGTTGAATCCCGGATAAAGATTATAGAGCTGTTAAAGGAGAAGGGGCCTATGGGGGTAAACGAGCTCTCTGAAACCTTGGGAATTACTCCATCCGCGGTTTCCCAGCACCTCAAGGTCTTGAAATTTACGGGGCTCGTCAAGAATCAGCGCCAGGGATGCTGTGTCCCCTACGAGGTAAACATCGATGCATTGGATAACTGCAGGGAGATGATCTCAAAGGTATGCAGCTGCAAGATGAACTGTATGGGAATGGCAAAGGAGACCGGCGCAGATAGAATCGATCGCCTGAGGAGATACGAGGGAGAGCTTTTAAGGGAGCTTGAGGAGGTCAGGTCAGAGATTGCCGATACGGAGGGGACCAAGGGAGAGGTGTAATTTTTTTGTCAAACTATTTTAGGAGTTACTTAAAGGCTTAACGAATTGATATTTATGGATGAAACATCAAATTTGAAAGGAGGTGAGCGAGATGGCCGATGAAAAAGTAGATGCCTGCAAGGAGAGGATGATCGAGATGATGAAGGATCCAGCATTTGTGGAGAAGATGAAGGAGATGATGAAGAAATCGAACTGCATGGAGAAGATGGGAGAGATGATGAAGGAGTGCGGCTGCTGCTGTACACCCGTCGAGGGCAAAGAGGACGAAGGCGCAAAGGCTTAGAATGGCCTGATGTTTCAGTCAGCGGGAACTCTCTGCCGATTCGCCGCATAAATTTTCGGGCTTGCTGAAAAGGGGAGCGGGGATGTTAAATCCCCCTCCCCTCTTTGTTTCTAATATTTTATGTAGTGACTGATTACTTCACCGTTTGATATCGAATCTCAATATAATCCCGAAAACGAGAATGGTGACATGGAGCCGCTTTAAAGCGCCGGCCCCGATCTCCCTACCCCGCCTTGGCTCGCTTTGGGTAGTGTTTTTCGACAACCTCGGTCAGCTCCGCCGGCGACGGTATTGAGCCGGGGGGGTTCCCGTAGAACTGGACTACTGCGTCCCCAAGAACGGAGAGCCTCACGTCCTCGACCATCTGTCCCGTGTTCAGCTCCACCACGAGGAAGTTCTTGACCTTCCCCGACAGCTTCTTCAGCTGGGCATCCGGGAAGGAAAAGAGTGTAATGGGCCGAAACAGCCCAATCTTGAGCCCCTTCTCCCGGAGCCTGTCGATAGCGGTCTTTACGATCCTCGATACCGACCCAAAGGCGCTGACGATAAGCTCGGCGTCGTCGGTATAATACGCCTCAAACCGGGTGTCTGCCGCCATGCTGTCGTATTTCTCCTTGAGCTTCCAGTTGTGCTCCGTCAGCTCCCCCTCAGCGAGGTAGAGGGATTTCAATATCCTCTGCTCCCTCCCGTCGGCGCCGGTCAGGGCCCAGGGTTTCTCGACCGGCGGGTTTATCTTCCCGTGTCTTACCATCGGCTCCTTTATCTGGCCCAGGATGGAGTCTCCCAGGATCATGACGGGGTTTCTGTATTTGTCGGCGAGGTCGAAGGCGTTTATGGTGAGGTCGTACATCTCCTGGACGGAGTTCGGGGCGAGCACTACCATCCTGTAGTCGCCGTGCCCCCCGCCCCTGGTCGCCTGGAAGTAATCCCCCTGGGACGGGTGGATTCCGCCCAGGCCAGGGCCGCTCCTTGAGATATTTACCACGACCCCGGGTATCTCGCTTCCCGCCATGTAGGATATCCCCTCCTGCATCAGCGATATCCCGGGACTTGACGACGAGGTCATCGCCCTCTTTCCGGTGGCGGCGGCCCCCAGAACCATATTTATCGATGCGATCTCGCTCTCGGCCTGAATAAAGGCGCCGCCCGCCTTCGGCAGGTGAAGGGAGAGGTACTCCGGAATGTCGTTCTGGGGAGTTATGGGATAGCCGAAGTAGAACTTCAGCCCCGCATCCAAGGCCCCCATGGCGATCGCCTCATTCCCCTTAATGAGATCCTTTTCTTGAGATTTTTTGCTCTCTTTCGGTTCAACCACTTTGGTCTCTCCTGTCATTTGAATACCTCGATGGCAACATCGGGACACATCTCAGCGCAGAGCGCACATCCCGTGCATTTTCCCTCCTCGTCTTCATAGAGTGCGGTAAAGTATCCCTTGCCGTTTGACGTATTGCCGATTACTATGATATTTCTCGGACACGCATCGACACACAG
Source organism: Candidatus Zymogenus saltonus (assembly GCA_016929395.1). NCBI lineage: Bacteria > Deltaproteobacteria > Candidatus Zymogeniales > Candidatus Zymogenaceae > Candidatus Zymogenus > Candidatus Zymogenus saltonus. Next base: position 5,424 of record JAFGIX010000083.1, on the reverse strand, counting down.
GCCGCACCCCTTGCACAGATCAAAATCGATTATAACTTTAGGCATCGTAAGCTTCCTGTCTCACTTCCATCCCGTTCCAATTTCCGGTTTATAGTCCTTGTAATTTTTATCAATCATAAGATCGCCCATCACCTTCAGGGCCTCCTCTTTCGTATTGTACCACTTTATCCTGATGCTCATGGTCCCGCCGTCAACCTCCTTGATGTAGGCGGGGTATCCGTCCGCCTTCAGCGATTTCAGGAGCTTGTCCGCCTTAGTTTTATCTTTGGTGGCAAAGACCCGGATGTAGTAGAGTTTGTTGTCGTCGCCGGTTTCGGTTTTAGCCACTTCATCCTTCGATCCCGGCGTTTCGCCCTTGGGCGGCGTCACATCTCCTGTCTTGTCTCCCGTATTTTCCCCTTCACCCAACTTCTCTTCGGTGATCCCGCCGTTCTCCAGCGTATCGTAAAAGTTGACCTTGGGCTCCTTCCCTTCGTCCGCTGTGTCCCCCTCGGTCCCCTCTTTATCCCCTTCCGAGAGGGGAAAGACCTTCTCCTCCCCACCTTCCTTTGCTATCAAGCCGCCGCCCTTCGTGGCGGTGGAGCGTCCCGTCATGTAGCCCGCGGCGAATATCAACGCCCCACAGATGATAGCGACCATCACGATGAGGGCCAAATGCCTGGGCTCGAGGCTGAACTCGTAGCTGTCCTTCGCCCTTCTGTAATCCCTCATCCTGTCGTCGTCATCGTCAGGGAAATACCTCAAATCGTTGTCTCTCATATCTCTCACTTTTTTATCCCCCTTTAAAAAAACAAAGAGAATAATCTAAGTGCGAACATTTTATTACATCCTTTCGGGCGCCGATATGCCCATAAACGTAAGGGCGTTTTTGATTACCGTCTTTACGGCGACAACAAAGGTTAGTCTGGCCGCGGTCAGCTTTTCGTCCTCCGTTATGACGCGGTGGTGGTTATAGTAGCTGTGAAATAGGGAGGCAAGCTCAAATACGTAAAACGTGATCCTGTGGGGCTCAAGCGACCCCGCCGCCTCCTCCACCGTCTCGGGAAACTCCGCGAGTTTTTTTATTACGGCCGCCTCTTCCGGAAGCGTGAGGCGTGTAAGATCGGCCGAATCCCTGATCCTGGAAACATCCATTCCCGCCTCCTCGGCCTGCCTCAAGATCGAGCATATCCTCGCATGGGCATATTGAACGTAATAGACGGGATTGTCCTGGGACCTCTTCTTGGCCAGATCCAGATCGAAGTCGAGGTGGGTGTCGTAGCTTCTCATCAGCATGAAGTAGCGCATGGCGTCCGTTCCCACCTCGTCAAGGACCTCTCTCAGTGTGATAAACTCCCCCGACCTCGTGGACATGGAGACCGGCTTTCCGCCCCGAATCAGGTTTACGAACTGGATCAGTATTATCTCCAGGTCGTCCGGGTCCCTCCCCATGGCCTTTACCGCCGCCTTCATCCTTACCACGTATCCGTGGTGATCGGATCCCCAGATGTTTATGACCTTGTCGAAGCCCCGGTCGTACTTGTCCTTGTGATAGGAGATGTCCGAGGCGAAGTAGGTCTTCTCCCCGTCGCTCTTTACCACGACCCTGTCCTTGTCGTCGCCGTGATCGGTCGTATTAAACCAGAGGGCCCCCTCCTTTTCGTATATTATCCCCTCATCCCTGTACTTTTTTATGGATTCGTCCACTTGTCCCTTTTCGTAGAGCCCTTTTTCGGAAAACCAGACGTTATAATCGACCCCGAAGTCGTGGAGGTCCCTTTTTATATCGTCCAGTATCAAGTTCAATGCGAAGTCGGCACACAGGTGGACGGCCTCAGTCTCATCCAATTTAAGGAGGCCTTCCCCCTCTTTTTCGGCCAGCTTCCCGGCTATCTCCCCGATATATTCGCCCTGGTAGTAGTTATCAGGATAGACAACTTCCCTCCCGAAATGTTCCAGGCAGCGGGAATATACGCTTCGCCCGAGGGTTCCCATCTGAACCCCGGCGTCGTTTATATAATATTCCCTTTCTACGTAAAATCCGGCCTTTGATAGAATTGAGGCGAGAACATCCCCCACCACAGCCCCCCTGGCGTGGCCTATATGGAGCGGGCCCGTCGGATTTGCGCTGACGAACTCGATCTGAACGCGCTGACCGTCCCCGACATCCGATCTCCCGTAATCCTCCTCATTAGACAGGACCTCCCTCAAGGAATCGTGCCAAACCGAATCATTAAGGGTGAAATTGATAAACCCGGGCCCCGCTACCTTGACATCCTTTACGATCGCCTTCGCATCGGAGATGTCATTCCCCTTGATGGCGCCTGCGATCCTGTCCGCAAGCTCCCTTGGATTTTTATTCTCCATCGATGCGAGAACCATAGCGATGTTCGAGGCGAAGTCGCCGTGCCGTTGATCTTTCGGCGTTTCGATCTGCGGCTCCGGCAAGAGCTCCGTACTTATTAAGCCCTCCTCCTTAAGATCGGATATTACAACCCGCACGATTTTGGCGAGCTTATTTTTTATCAAAACGAGCCTTTTCCCCCTCTATCGTTTAATGCTACTTCTTAATGTATTACTCTCCACTTTTTAAAAGACCCCCCCCTCTCACTCCCAACACCCTTAACCTCCCACCCCCGAACCTCCCACCCCCCCAACCCCTCGTCCTTCTCCCCCCTCCCCCGTTGAATATCGCCGCCTACCACTTCCAGTACTTATCCTTCTTTTTCCCGTCGGCCGCTCCCCCTCCATTCTCCATCAGATCCACATCAGGCTCTTCTTTTATGGAGAGGTCTTTTGTAAAGTCTGAACAATAGAGGGCCCCACCTGAGGAAGTAGAAAATTTCTTCTTGCAGTTTCTCCTCCATGCACAAACGGCACAGAGTTTCTTTTCGAGCGTCATGGCAAGCCCCCTCCCGAATTTGCTAAAACATTTTATTTATATTTATTTTTTTTGATCTTCTTATACCTGCTTCAGCTGATTGCTGTTTATGCTTGTATTTTAACACAAAAGTATTAAAGGGAAAACGAATTATTTCAATATAGAATCAATTAATCTTTAAACCCTTCTTTCATTTATAATTTGGCCCCAAACTTCTTCTTAATCCCGAGTTTAAGGGACGGGCACGACCTTTGCCCGTAAAGCTCGGGGCGACGGTCTTTAAAAAACGGCCACATCTCCCTTACCTCTTTGATCATCTTAAGATTAATCTCGAAGATGGAGACCCCGTCGTTCATTCCGGACGGCTCTCCTATCATCTCGCCGTTCGGGTCAACGCAGAAGCTTTCACCGTAGAAGTCCTGGGCCGTTTCGCTCCCCGTCCTATTTACGCGCATGGCAAAAAGCCCGTTTGTTATCGCATTTGCCGAGATGACCTTCTCCCACCTCTCGTGGGTCTTCATGGCGGCGGCCGTGGGAGCCACGATGAGCTCCGACCCTTTAAGCCCAAGGGCCCTGCTTCCCTCCGGGAAGAAATTATCCCAGCATATCTGGACGCCGAGCTTTAGATACTTCGTCTGAAAGACCGGAAACGGGTCTTTCGACCCCTTTCCGCCGCCGGGGGTGAAGTAGTCCTTCTCGAACCAGAGGGGCAATTGGGGAATGTGCACCTTTCTGTACTTGCCGAGATATTTTCCGTCGGCGTCTATAACCGCGGCGGCGTTGTAATATCTACCCCCACTTTTATTACTATCTCCATTTTTGACCCTCCCCCTCTCCACCTCGAGAATCGGAAGGACAACAACGGCGTCCATCTTTTTAGCCAGGGGGGAAAACTCCTCGACAATGGGGCCGGGTATGGTCTCGGAGAGCGGCGCGGGGTCCGCTTCCCTCGTGTGGGGAAACCACGGGAGATGGAAGAGCTCTGCGAAAGAGACGACCTTAACTCCCTCTTTGTGGGCGAGAGCGAGGAGCTCCTTCCCCTTTTCGATGTTTCGTCTGAGGTCTTCTGTGGCCCTAAACTGGATCCCTGCGATCTTGAATATTTCCAAAGTGGAAATTTTGGCCCCCGTTTGGCAAGTACCCTGCATTTTCCGCACCCCTCATGCCCCACCCCGCTGCGAATATATGATATATCTTAAAAAATTCATAGTCAAGACTTTTTAATTTGACTTTTTTAATTTCATTTTTTAGTCGATAATTCGTTTGACATTTGGTTTGACACGCCTTATAAAATCCCATAACATATTTTTTTAGAAAGCCTTGATCACAAATTCACTCATTATCGAACTATGGCCGAAGCGGGACACAAAATAGCCGTTATCCTGAACGGGAACGCCAGCCGGGTAAACAACCAGGTGGTCAAGAGGCTTGTCTCGATAGTCGGCGGCGAAAACCTCTACTACACGAGGGCGCTTGACGAGGTTGACGGAGCCGTAGCGGATATATTGAAAAAGGATTACGACATAATCTTCTCCGGCGGCGGCGACGGGACAATCGTGGGCGTCGTCACGGCGGTCGTGGACGTTAGCGGGAAAATGGCCGACAGCGGCGTCAATATATCGGTGCCCACAATCGGGATATTGAAGATGGGGACGGGAAACGCCTGGGCGTGGGCCACGGGGGTCAATAACGGGCTCAAACAGATAGAGGAAATCAAAAAAGGGGGCGGGTATTCGGTAACGACGTTCGATCTGCTCAAGGTTAAGGGCAGGCTCTGCCCCTTTGCTGGGATAGGCATCGACGCCCAGGTATTGAACGACTATTACGACCTCATGGAAAAGCTGTCCCAATCTTTTCTGGAAAGGTTTTTCGTCGGGCTGAACGGTTACATATACTCCTCTGTTACCAGATCGATCCCCGCGGTGAGGGCGATGACGAGAGGAGGAAAAGCGCCGGAAGTGGAGGTAAGGTTCACCGGCGATAAGACATTCAGGCTCAACAGAAATGGACACTATGAGGCGCTCGAAGACGTTATGGATCAGGAGGTCTTTCGTGGTCGGGCGAACATCGTGGCGTGCGGGACCATACCCTACTTCGGCTACGCATTTCGCGCCTTCCCCCTCGCCGAGGCGATGTCCGGGACCATGCACCTCAGGATCGCCAACGTCAGGCCCGCCGAGGCCCTGAGAAACATCCCGAGGCTCTGGAGAGGGACTTACAACGGCCCGGAGTTTACCGATTTTCTGACCGACGCCGTCAACATAAAATTCGACAGGGAGATGCCGCTGGAGGTGGGCGGCGATCCCCACGGCTATACCTCCGAGGTCGATTTCGAGGTGCCGGAGTTCAGGGTAAGCGTGATCTCCTACAAGGAGAAGGAGTCCTACTGGGAGCCGAGCGTGAAGTGAAAAAGAAAGAAAGCTTGACAACAACAAGGATGGGTGGCACTGACAAGCGCCGGTTAGTCAGTGTGGCTTTTGGAAATCGTGATGCCCTATGCCCCATGTCCCTTGATATAAGAACATCAAAACCGTAATTTCCGTTAAAGCGGGAAATTAGAAAAT
>JAFGIX010000082.1 GCA_016929395.1 Candidatus Zymogenus saltonus | reverse complement strand
TTGAAATCACTGGAGCCGGAGGGGGGAGTTGAACCCCCGACCTGATGATTACGAAATGAGAAATCAAAACATCCAACCCCCCGCAATCATTAGCTAAATGCCCGATTTCATTGATAGAAAACTACCCGAAAAACCCCCAAAATACCCCGTTTTACCCCCCTTTATTCCACAGCTTATTCCACGTTTTTCAATACACCATAATTCCCAGCATCAACAGTATCGTTATGACCGATGTCCCGAGGTCTTTTCGCCATGCGTCGCCCAACGTCTCAGGATCATATTTCTCTGCGAACGCCTCTATCTTCTTCTTCAGCGCCATGAGATAAATCTTATCGTTCAGCACCTTCTCCCACGCTTCGGGGGTGACTTCGTACTTTCCTGTTTTCTGATTCCACTTCACGGCGCCAGTGGAGGTAGCCGGTTTCGCTTTGATCTCCTCTATTACCTTTGCGATGTCCTCTTCATTTGGGAAGAGCGAAGCCACGGGGGGCTGGGCCTTTAGATGTACAAGTCGGGAGGTGGTGGCGCATCCACCGAGCGCGAGTACGACCACAATTAAAAGTATGATTTTTTTCATTACTTCCCTCCATACAGTTTGTCTCCGAGTTCAGCCTTTGCGGGCGCATCGGGGGCAATCTCCTTAATCTTTGTGGGGATATACTCGATAATTATCTGCTTCTGTCCCTCGTTGACTTTTTCGAGCAGAAGTTCATTTTCCAGCCTGTTGATTTTATTCCCCCTCACCCACACCATCAGGAGGAGAAATCCTGTCAGGATTACCCACCCTATCAGGCCGATACGTTTCAGCTTTGCCATTTTTCAATTTCTCCATGATCAGGTCTTTGCCAGCATTGGCTGTGAAAAAAGCAACGCAAAGAAATATAAGATAGGGAAACGACTCAATAGCAAAATTCATAGACCGAATCCCAAAGAATACGTAAACTGCTACTACAATGATAAATGCCGTAAACTTCCGACCACCTACATTAGACCACATTAATTTACTCCTTTACTTTGTCGCCTCCCGTCCCTTGCGACTGTTTGACGTGTCCCATGCACCAAACACGTCATACGCTGTTAATCCACAAGTGGCGGTTAAATACCGCTCTAACAGTGTCCAGCACCCGCTGGCCGCACCCACTTGTTCTTACCCATAATTTTGGTATTTGCTAACAGCGTCCCCTATTTCTTTACTCCTTAATTTTCTTATTTTTCTTTGTACTCTTTTTTTTATCTTTTTTTTGCTTTTCTGTATACATATCTATTTTCTCCGGCCCCGCCCCTCCGAAGTTCGGGGATTAACCCTAATGTCCCACTTGTCCATATTCTTATCCAAAAATCTTTTGCCACCAAATAGGCAGGAAATAACAACCCGCCCCTATAAAACACGAGACAAGAAACCCAACTATAAAGGTTCCCCATCCGCCAAACGCCAGCGAGGATATAGTTACGGGCGCCACTCCGGCCAGGGTGATTAAAATTGATTTCGCTAAAGTCATAATTTACTCCTTTGTTCGGGTTTACTTTATTGCCTCATACGCCTCTTTGAAACTCACATATACCTGTTTACCGCCTCTGTCCACCGCTCCCCATCTCGCCCTCGATCCTCTTGTATCAAGATGAAATCCAGGGCCATACCAGTGAGGGTAGATTCCGAGACCAATTTTATTTGCAACCGCAAGCCCTCCGGGTGGCGGGCCGATAAAAGCGGTCATCAAATCCACAGCGTCTTTGTAATCGATACCAACGATATGGAAATCCGCCGCATCCGCATAATGGTAAAGAATATTGCCATCGCTGTCTTTAACCGGAACGTGATGTCGGGAATCCTTACTGTGGCCGTAAAGGTCGAGTCCGCAGTGAATCACGAAAGGACACTCAAAAATGTCCCGAAGGTCATCGAGGAGAAATATCAGTTCCCGCTCCATCTTGTGAGGATCGCCCCACCTTTCTTCAGGAGAAAAATATTTGATATTTTCCCAATCTTTAGCTGTCATCAATTCCATGGTATCACCTAAAAAGAAGTATTAACGCCGTTACCAATGAGGGTATCGATCCGGCCAGAAAGCCCCAGAGGGACGCCTTGATCTTCAGCTGTTCGATGGTTTTTGTGTGGTCGGTAACCGTCTCGCGGAGCGACTCGATATCCTTTAAGATGATCTCGGTTCTCTCCAGCATCATCCCCCGAAACTCCGCCGATTTTATGCTGCCGTTGCCGTTTTGGTTCTTTGTCATGGCTCACCTCACCTCCTCACGACAAGAGGGTCATCGCTCTTTATCCCGAACGTTTTCCCCGTGATCTCCGACTTGTTGATGTCGCCGTCCTTCAGGCCCAGCCTCACCCTGTCCCCCACCGAGACGGCGACCTGCGAATACACCCACTTCGTCGTCCCGCTGTCAAGACGCACCAGGTACTTCCCGTAGTCGTTGCTCCCGATAATCTCCCCGGTTTCATCGTTGTTTATAACGGCGCGCTTCAAGACGCCCTTTAAGAATTGATTAGGCTTCAATTTCTCCGTCCTCAAATTTTATGCACGTCAGGTCAACCAGCACCGCCGGACCGTCGCTTCCGAAACTCACGTCGTCCACGTACACGTTCTCGCGGTCAAGGCTGATCTCGGGACACCTTACGTTGACCCACACCCCCCTTATCAGTCTATAGCCGTCGGCAGGATAGTGAATCTTAAATCTGTGCTGGCGCTGTATCTTCCAAACCTCGTTGAGCTCGTAATATCCCCTCTCGATGGCCTCCGCCTCGCTGAGTATCAGGGAGCCGCTGACCGGGGACATCGGCCTACCCCCCTCCCCGTAACTACATATAACATAAACGCTCATATTGCGGATGTCGTCCTTAACTTATTGCTTTTGTAACGGTACTTGACGGTGGCGTTATAGGCGACCTCGTAATAGCGGTAGACCGACCCGTCGACGGCCCCGGCCGCAGGCATGGTGAGCCTCTTTATCGCCTTCTCGTCGTAGCTCTTCAGCGCCCCCCCCACCCGGGCGCTCCCCTTGAAATAGAAAACCACGTCCTGGTCCAATATGCCCTTGTAAAAGAAAAACTTGCCCATATTTTCTTTACTATCTTTTTGACCCGTAACGCACTTCTCGTATCCCGCCTTTGCAAAGTCGTAATTTCCGAGGGTAAAATTTCCGTCCCCCGCCCAGTTGATGTAGACGGTAAGGCCCGGTATTTTCTCCCCGGTGTCCTTGTCGTACACGTCTCCGTAACCCTGCGTTTCACCCGTGAGGGGGTTGTATCTGAGAATAGCTATATCGTCCTTTTTCGCCACGACGGTGCATATCACGAGCGTATACAGCGACGCCAGGCTGTTGACGACCCTTATCCCCTGGATATACTCGGCCCCATCGGAGATAACCGCCTCGTCCGTCTTGACCTCTATCGAGTAGCCGTCCTTTTTGACGATTCTTTTTATGTCCTCGTAGGTTTCGTGCCCCTCTCTCCCTGTAAACGACCCGCTGAACGTCAGAGGTTGCCACGGCCCTGTCATCCCGGTGCCGGTTGTCGAGGCCGTTGACCCGGAGCTTTCGATGTTGACGTTTATCTCTACGATACAGTCCTCGGCGCCGACAGAGCACCTTATGCAGTTCACCTCGGAGCCCGTGGCCGGGGCGGTAAATTCAACCTGAGCCGTCCCGCCCGACTCGTAAATCACCTGGCACTTGCTCTGGACTTTATCGCTCAAAACCTGGTTCAGGGTTATGGTGTTCCCGCTTATCTCCTTCACGTAGTCGGCGTAATTCACCCCGGTGTAAGGCTCGCCGTCGACAAGCCGATAAATGGAGGTCAGGGAATCGATCTCGTGATTCACCGATAGCGTCACCTGATTTTGGGAGGTGACCTCTTCGGTTATCTCGGAGGTGGTGGTCGGAGCCGAAGATGCGGACAGGGCTCCCGTTCCCTCGAAGACCTCGAAGTAGATTATCGTTCCGTCCGGGACGGAGCTGCCGTGCGGGTCCCACGCCCTGGCGGTGATCGTAGTTTTATCCCCAGTTGCGAGATCGGAATCCTTGGCCGAGGCGGAAATCCCGTCGATCATCGGGTCGTCGAGGGTTATCACGCAGATAGCCTCCATGCCCCTGTAGGTCGCCGTTACGGTGATCTCGCCTCCCCCTCCCGCCGAGGCCCTTAACGTGTTTACGGCCCTGGCGTTTTCGATCAGAACCTCGCTATCATCGAGGCTCCCCCCGCCCTCCGCGGAAAACGAGCAGGTCTCGCCCCCCTCGTAGCTCACAAGGTGCGGAAGATCCAGCATCTCGCCCGTGGTGGTGATCTGGCTCCCCTCGAAGGTATACGGCCCCGCGATCTTGTTTCCCGGAGATCCCCCCTCATCCTTCCGTACGCCCGTCACCTTTTTAATCGTCTTCGAGACGCTGATCTTGTGCGGGTCGGATGGATTGGCCGATTCGTGCTCGACAACCTCCGTGTCCTCCGGTATTCTCCCCGGCCGGTAACAATATGCGGTAAGTAAAAGGCTGTCGACGCCGTTCGACTCCAGAAGGTACTTTGACGCCGTGAGCATTATATACGGCCACAGCCCGGAGTCCTCCTCGTCGGAGTATCCGGTGACCTCCACCTCATTTTCCCTCGTGGGTATAATCATCGAGTTGGTGGGGTCGATAATCATGCCGGAATCCAGAGACAGTACAGGGTCAGTCTCCTTTTTGTAGCCGATTATCAGGTTGTCGTCCGCGTCCGTGAAAACGTCCCCCCCGCCCGCCTCCGCGATCTCCTTGACGATTGCGATCCGGCTCTTGTCCTTCACCGAGTAGGTGTTTCCCGGAATGGTCGTATCGATGATGTTGTATATTACGTTGATGGGCGAGGCGAGGGATTCGATGAGTGTTTTCTTCAGAACATCCTCGGTGTAGAGGGTGTTGATATTCTCCGTGTAAGGCCTGTCGAGGTAGGCGGTGTAGCTTCTCCCCTCGATGTCCGCCCCGTACCCGTCCGACACCTGCTCCCCGGCCGACTCCCAGTAGAAATTGCCGAGGGAATCCCCGTTGACGACAACCTCTATCCTCGTCTCGTCAAAGCCGTCCTCCCCGGGTCTCAACGGTCCCTTGTCCTTGAGGAAGTCCTTCTCCCGGAGCTCGATCTTCAGCGTCTTCGTGTAGCTCTCGTAGGCAATCTCCCAGCTTTCGACCTTGCCCGTGATGTCCTTTCCGTCGAGGTAAATGTTGGTTTCGGGGGTGAAACAGGTCGGGGGCTGGCTTCCTATGTTGTTTCGTAACGTCCATTCCTGCTTTACCGGGCCATACTCAAGGAGGTCGTTTTTGAACGTCCATTCTTCGGAGACCCCCTCAAGGAGCGAGTTTCTGAAGATGGAAAACGACCCGTCGAAGTTGTTGACGAAGGCTGTATCCGTCACGAGGGAGTTCCGCAGAATCCACTCGTCGCTGACGGATCTGTCGATGACTTCGATATAGTCTAACTTCAGCTGACCATAATAGTTGCCCGTTAAGACGTCCCCAATCATCCACCAGACGTTGTCGGTCGGTGAAAGAATAGCGGTGGTGGTGGCGGTATCTCCGTTGTCGTTTGTGAAGGTAAACGTTTGCGTGTCGGGATGCCAAACGATTTCAAGCGTGTATGGAGTGGCAAGGCTTATACTCCTGACGCTTTTTATTGCGGCGTTCCAGCCAACCCCTCCCTCCCAATAATAGGCCGTTCCCCCCGAATTCCAAAAAACCCACCTCTCGTAGTAATTGGCTCCACTTCTGGTTACCCACAACTGCAATATGCGCGTATTATAATTGTCAATTCCGGTTTGATTTTCGGCAAAAGAAAACATGAAATGCAAAGAGTCGCCGTCGTTAAGCGAGAGCAGTTCGTAGCCGTATGTGATTTTTAACGGGGTTTTGAGAAATTCAGCGGCGGTGAGGGACTCGGCGGACTTTATTACCGCGCCGCCGGCGTCATTGCCGGTTTCAAGGTAGCAGTAATTATTTTCCTGATAGACGACTCCATTTCCGGCCGTTTCGGTGTCAATGCCAGCCTGGAAGGCGCCGTCCAGATGGAAGCCCTCTTTTAAAAAAAAGCTCATGCCACTTTCTTCAAATTGATGTTTAACCCGCCGCTATTGTTATCGGTTTGATCGTCGGCGGGTATCCACATCTTGAATACTCCGCCGGGCCACGAAAAGATAAGCTTCTGTCCCTTCACCGAATTGTAAGCGGTCTCCTCTGAATCGGCCTGCTCGGAAAAGGGGTTGGCCATCGAATAAATACCCCCCAAACTCCCCCTTAATGTCCGAAGGTACCAGCTCCAATAATGGGGGCCGGGAACGTTGTCATCACACGCCCCGCCAGTCGGGGTCAGCTCATACGTCCCGGCGGGAAGTGTTTTCTCAAAAGCGCTGCCGTAAGTCAGGACATGTTCATTCGCCGAAATATACAGATCCCATTCGCTGACTCCCCCTTCCTCCCCGATCCGAAATTCCAGTCCATTGAGCGAGGCCCCCGCCCCGATCCGAAACTCCAGCGGCTCAAGCTCTTTATTACCGCTCGACAGATTAAATTTAAGCGCTTCCAGCTCATCGGCCAATTAACTCCCTCCCCTCAGGGCGATTGCAACCCGGTTGTTGGGATACGCAGGGCTTAAAGCGAGGACAATCTCCTCGATCCAGATGCCCTTTGATGAGGGGGTCGTGCTGAATGTCAGGGTATCCCCGGTGACCCAGGTCCCGCCCCAGAAAGCGCTTGGGATTGTAAAATAGCTACCTCCCTCATTTGCCGGAGAGTAATCGGCGCTGATGTCTCCGGGGGGCAGGGTCCCGCTGAGCGTGCCGACACAACTGAAGGCTCCGTAATCATCGGTAAACGTTATCGTCCAGTCGTCGACGACCGCCCCCACATCATCATCCTGAATGGGATTGCCCGACTCGTCGATCGTCCCCAGAGCCGAGGACTTGACGGGCGCCGTGTGTGCGGCGGCAATCGTCCCGAGCTCGAGGACCGTGGAGATCACCGTCCCGTCTGTGCCGTAGTGGATGGAGTTGTCCAGACCGAGCACCGTGTCGGCGGTGGAGTCGGACTGTACCTTTACCGAGTTGTCGCTGTAGTAGTAATCCGTCTCGATCCCCACTTTGTTGGTGTCGTGGACGTAAGCCGTCCCGCCGACGAGCTGGGCGTTGATCTGGTCGACCACCTGGGCCGCCGTCCGCCCGTCATCTTCGAGGTCTATTATCTGGTCGGCCCCGCCGTTGATTGAGATCACGAGCGTCAGGCCGTCCACGTCAAAGTTTTCGGCCACCGTTCCCTCTACGGCGCCCTGGGTCTTGATGTCGTGGGCCTCCCCGCAGTCCTCATCCGTTGTTATCGTGGCGACGTTATCGACCCATGACACGTTGGTCACATTAAGATATTTCTCGGAGCCGGTGTCGCGGTCAAGCACGATGATTTTCGATCCGATATAGACGCCGTCGGGATTGTCGTACGTAACCTCGAAAGGGGTCGTGTTGCCGGATGTGGATGTTAGCGCGGCGACAGGCTCTCCCGCCCCGGCCCAGTCGGTATAGCCCACGGCGTCCGCCTGGGTGTCGGTGTCCGTGCCCTCTTTTATGCGGTAGTAGTCAGGCCCCACCGACAGATAGGCAAGGAAGAGCTTCGCATAAACCAAATCCCCGGTCTCTTTCTTGATGAAGAACTTCCGGTATCTCAGAAGGCCCGTCGTCCGCTCTTCCTCGGTCACGTGGGGGAATAGGTTTTCGATGGCGTTGTTCTTGACGTCCACGACGTCCATCGTCCCACCGTTTGCCGAGGAGTCGTTTATAACCTTTGACTTTTTCAATTTATTCGCCATCTCATACCCCCGTGCAGATTAGTTTTATTTCTCCATAAAAGAGAGTGTCCCCGTCCGGAGCGGAAAACGGAATCAGGTAATCCATCTTGATCGCCGCACCGCTGGAATTATCGAAATAAACCTCAAATTCTGTGCTATTAAACGTGAGCGTGTATTTCGCTCCGGAAACGGCGGACAATGCCTTCAGTGCGTCAATCGTCGTCTTCGAGAGCCAGCCGGTACGGGGGTCGCCCCTGAGGACAATAGGGAAGTCGGCCCCCCTCGTGGCCTGCGAGATGATAAGGGCACCGTTTACGGCCCTGTAAACCCTCATATTAAGGTCAGGCTCCTGAAGGATGTTTACATATATAGGATCGTGATCTAATGTTACCGAGTCTATTGATGTCGTCATGGGCGCTCACCACTAAAAAGATTGCTTTTCAGATCACTCGCCCCGACCTTTATATCCTGCCAGTCCTGACCCAGCGTTTCGCCCCAGCCGCCGGAGAACAAAAGCCAGAGCAGGGGGTTCTTCTTCTTGTCGAAGTCTTTGGGATTCACCACGAGGGACTTGAGCCCTGCGAAGAATGCCTTAATCAGCGCCGTTCCGAGCTTCATGCCGAAGCTGGCCATCTTGCTTATCAGCCCCTCCGACATAAGGAGTTTTTCAAGCCCACTGGAGATGGCGTCCCCGATCTGTTTCCCCAGCCCCTCCCAATTGCCGCTCTCTATTTTAACCAGCATGTCGGTCATAAAATTCACCGCCTTGCCGAGGGCGTTTCCGATTGTTTCCGCCCACGACTTCAGTTTGCCCTCCGCCGACCACTTCTGGATGATCCCCCAGATGGTCTCCACGGCGTTTAGCACCGCGTCAAACAGCCCCGACTTTCCCACCTCCCGCACGAACCCCTTGAAAGCCTCCTTGATGCCGTTTATGGCGGTCGTGAAGCGCTTCTGCTTCTCCTCCGACTGCCCGGCGAATATCGTTTCCCAAACGCCCTTGAGCCTTTTTATCAGGCGCATAATCGCCCCGATAGCGAGGATAATGATCCCGACACCGGCGAGGGCCGCGACCGACCCCACGACAAAGGCGGTCTTGATAAACCCGCCGATCTTGGAAAAGGTCCCCTTTAGCCCCCCAACCCAGCCCTTGAAAATCCCCTGGGTCTTTGCGAGTTCCGCCTTTGTCTCGGCGGAGGCAAGGCGCATCCTAATTTTTGCTTCACCTGCGAGCATAAGAACTCCTTATCCCGTCTACGGTCGCCATCATCTTTTCCGCTTCGTCCCTCGTTTCGATGCCCCGGGGCGGCGCTTTGCCCAGTATCAGCGACAGGAACGTTGCCGTGGTGCGGTCCCAAGCCTTGTAAATCAGCTTGATTCGGCGGGGGGAAAGCCTTCTGATTTCGGCGTCGCTGAATTTGAGGTACTGCTTGAAGACGATATATGTGTCTATATCTATTCCGTTACCGGCGGTTCTTGCGCCGGGAATCTCTCTGTTGCCTGTTTCTTGACTCCCGCTTTTGCTTCTGCTTTGTCGATAATTTCCTGCGTCTTTTTTTTTATCTCCTCCATCAGGAGCTTGTTCTCGGCCCAAACCTCAACGGCATCGTAGATCTGCTCCTCGTTCACCTTGATGATCGCGAAGGCGAGCTTCATCATAACGCTCCCCTTGAGCTTCTTTGCCTCGAGGTAGGGGATCTCGGGCGTGCCGTCCTCCCGCTCCGTCGAGATCACGATGATCTGGGCAATGCTCTCGCTCATCTCCTGGGCGAGGAAGGGGAGGCTCATCGCCAGTTGCGTGGTGAAAGACTCGATCGTCAGCTCTACTCCATCGGGGATGCTCTCCAGCACCCGGTGAAATATCTTCCCGATGTGGTTCCCGCACCGCCCGATCTGGTCGATTCCCATCTCCCTGATCTTGTAATGCCGGCTCCTGCGCTGGTCGAACACGTCAATGACATAATCGCCGTCAAGACACTGCATGTCCATATCCATTGATAACTCCTCTTATGGCGTGTAAATCTCCCACCGCCCCAGATTGTCGCCGTAAAGCGAGTAAGGATCCTTCAGGAAGCGAATCGTCGACTTGACCCCGACCACACTCCCCTTTTCCCCGACCTTCAACGGCAGTTCCATATCCGGCATGAGGCAGGCCTTGCCGTGCTGGATCCGAAGATAATCGCCGTTGGTAAGGGGTTTGGAAAGCCTGACCTTAAAGGTGGTGAGCTCGATGCTGCTCTGCGGGGTGAAGTACTTCCCGTCAAAGGTGTTGTAAGTGTAGTCGACGTAGACGGTGTCGCCGTCGCTGATTGCCCCGCCGTGGATCCTTGCAATATGGCCCTTTCTCCTGTCAACGATGTAGTCGGTATTCTCGACTCGGGTGTCCCCACCGCCCGCCAGCGTGGTCACTGTCACCGTGCAGCCGGGGACAAAATCGTCGGAGTAGATCAGGGAGTGCCACGTCCCCTGTCCCTTGACTCCGCCGGAGTCGTACCGCCCCGACATGACCACCGCCTCGTCGCTGACCGCCTGGGTTCCGGCAGTGGTCGTTGTCATCGTCCCACCGTTGATGATGATCTTCCAGATGTCGATGTCGTCGATCCACTCCCATGTGAACTCGATGGTGAAATCGAGCTTGCCGAGCAGCACCTTTTCCGGCACAATCGGGTAGCTGGTCGTGGTGTCCAGAACGACCTCCTCTCCGTTAATCTTCGGCGAGAGGGCGGATATTCTCCCCAGCTCCTCCCAGCCGGAGCCGACATCCACCTCCAGCAATCCGGTAAGTCCCAAGTCTTCAAGGCTCATGTTATCCTCCTATGCGGCGACCACCTCTATGTCGTAGTCGACCTGTGCGTGCCAAACGTAATCTTCTCTCTTAATATCGAACCTCACCCTTTCAAACTTCCGGGTGTCGTAGCCGGCACCGAAATCGAGACCGCAGTGATCGAAGACCCTGCATATTCCATTCACGATGCCCAGTGCCTCATCTTTCGCGTTCTCCTTGCTCCACACCGAGAACTGTATCGTCGGCCTCTCCATCGCCCCGGAGAATATGGCCGTCTGGTCTCCGCTTACGAGGTGATACGTGACAAAGGGAAATGTCGGGTCCTCCGCCGAGTCATAGTACAGGGTTGCGGCCGCCGACAGCTCCCCGTCGGCCACCCACCTCTCGTAAATCTTGTCAAGAAATGTCTCCAGAAAGCTATCACTCATAGTCCGGTATCAATCCTTTTACTATGGTTTCGACCAGCTTTTCCCTGTTGTTGTTTAGGGCCGGTCGCCAGTGAGGGCGCGGGGCCATGTTTACCGAGCCGAATTCTAAGGCGTCGTCGTATTTCACGTTTGACCCCGCCTCCCCCAGTATCCCCTCCTCGTCCTTGCTTACCCTCCAGTCGCACGACATGATCAAGAGACCCCTGTCTGTCGCGGGGGGTTCGCCCGGGGCGGACGCCCGGTGCACGATATAATCCCCAATTCCCTTAACCTCGCCCCTCTTCTCCGGCCTACCCCTCCTCCTGAAATATATTCGCCCTGACGCTGGGCTTGTCTTAACAAGCCTGACCGTTTTGTTTCTCAATAATATGCACGCCTTCTTCATGTTTTTCAGGCCGTTCTCCTCGACGACCGCCAACACCCTGTCGTCGTAGATGGTCAGCTCAAAGTCCTCGTCCTTGTAATATAGCGTCATGTCTGCTCCACCCCCTTGCCGGATTCGAGAAGAACCCTTAAACACGTCCGTTTATTATCAACACGCCTTATCTGGTAATATTCCGACCCCTTCCTGAAGCGGTCGTGTACCGATACGGTCAGGCCCTTCTGGAGATCGCATAAAAACTGATGTGTCGCCACGATGCCCAGCTGGTCGTAAATCATCTGTTTGTATCCGGAGACCGTGGATAGCACCCCGCTTATCTCCCGTTTGTCCTCCCATGTTACTACGGATCCTCCTTTGCTATCTGATGTGGAGGTCTTTCTCTGGAGGACCAGCTTTGTCTTCGGTCCGATCATATCAACAGCCTCCGGTATCTGTTGAGGTAGCTGGCCGCGTCCGAGGGAATCGCTATTCTTCCCGCGGTGTATCCTTTGCCGTACGGAGACGAAATCTCCTGCTCAAAGGTCTTTGTTATATCGTCGATCCTGTAAGACAATAGCCCGCTCGACTCCTCGATCTTCTTGTCGTAGAGATACTTTACGAGTATCAGGGTGCCGTCCTTCGCATCCTGGGGCACTGTCTCGTAACCGCCCCGGTACTCCGGCCTGACGTTACGGTATCCCGACGGCCAACGCGACAGTGACCTACACCTGATCTCCCCCGTCTCCGGATTCACCTCGAAGTCGTATTCTGTATCGTCGGGGATCTGGAGATAATATGAGGAGTTCTTTCCCACCCGGAGGCCGGGTATCCTGACCAGTTCGGTGTACGGGTAGTCGGTGAAGCCCGAATCCGCCAGGTCCGCGCTCCACCCGGAGCCGATGCCGTTTATCGCGTCCACGATTTCGCCCAGGTCGTCGTATGTCTCGAAGGCCACGGTCAATGTCCCGGCGTTCGCCCCGCCGACAACCTTCAGCGTGACCTGCGTGTCGTCGATGGAGACCCGCGCATACGCCATGTCCGAGGACGAGTTCTCGATCGATATGCCGTTCATCGTCCCCACCGTTACCCTCTCCACCGTGATGATGGGGCCCTGGTAGGTCCATATCGAGGGATTTCCCCCGTCGTGGTACTCGATGTAGTCGTCAGCCTCTATATTCTGTTTGCAGTAGACCTGCTTTATCCATAAGTCCAGACCGTTCACGATTTGCTCAACATTCGCCGAAGGATCACCCGCCGCAATGTCCGAGGCGATAGTCTGCGCCGCGCCGTGGGCCTGGTTGAGCCCGAAGGTCAGCCCGCCGTCGCTCCCGGTGGCGGTGTAAGCGATGGTGTGGCCCGATCCCGCGTCGATAGTGAACTTCCCGGTCGTGGTCGAATACGAGATGGCGAAGGTGATCGTCCCCGTACCTGTCAGCGTATCGTCGGCATTCATGGCCGCCTGCAACGCCATGGCGAGGTCGCTTGCCTCGTACGTCCCGTCCGGCACGTCGATTGTTGCCGATCCCTGGTCGGAGGTGAACTTCAGGCCGTCGTTATCCGCCGTGATGGTGAAGTAGAGCGACGGCACGCCCAGCCATGATAGGGCTTCTTCGAGGGTTACGAGGGACATTTGTCCTCCAATTTACATGGGGGCTTTAGGCCGCCCCCTGAGCCTTAATAGGTTGCGTAAGCGTCGGCGAACTGGGTGTAGACATTCGGATTCGCATCGGTCTCATACCAGCAGTGGATGTTGGTCAACTTATTCGCTCCATCCACCGTCAACCCGCTTGTCAACATTCCTACCGAAATTAGCGTAACCTCGCACGCCACGGCCCCTACAACAGTCATGCCTCCGGTCATACGGTATCCCTTGAATCTGAACCTATCGTCCGTACTCTCCGTAATTGCCGTAACAAGACCCTCGATCTGCTGTCCGTGGCCATCCGCATATACCCTGATCGCGTCAGTAGCCTCTCCACTCCGATTGATATCGATCGAGGCGTCCGTTTCCGTATCGGCGTTCGTAGCGAAATCCTCAAGAATCAGGTTTATCCTCTTCCCGACCGTCGCGTTATCGACCTGAAGGCCAACCTGTCCGTCGGCATGATCCAGGGTAATGTTCTTTAGGGTTGCCGTCCAGGTCCCGGATGCGGCCGCGGGGTCGATGCCGATCACATGAGTCGTGCTGTCGGTCGATGAAATAACAACATTCCCGATACCCATCAGGACTACATCGTCGGTATCGGGCCACGTGACAGCATCGGCCTCATCGTACTCTCCGGGGAGCATGATGATCGTTTTTCGCGTTGCCGTAACGAGAGTCATGGCCTTAGTCAGCGATGCCACCGGCGACAGGATCGTCCCGATGCCATAAGTATCGTCTCCGAGCGGAGATACCCATATATGCTCACCGTCGGAAATCGCATTGGCCGCTGTCCTGATGTGTATTCCGTACTGATTGGTCAGAAGGTCCACGACAAGAGCATCGCCGTCATTCGCCCATTCTCCTTTGAATCCAGGTGATCCTCCCATTTTATTCTCCTTTAATCAGGGGCCGAGCGAACCCGGCCCCATCCGTTAGCTTTTAAGGCGCGTCGTAGATCCCCGTACCCATCGGGATGCGGTGGAAGTTCGGCTCGTACAGGATCGCGATCGCCACACCTATGCTCGATGAACCTGCACCGGCCTGTGCGAGTCTCAGCTGAACACAGTCGTATCCATCAGACAGGTCTTCACCCCTCACCTCGATGGCATACGTCCTGTTGCTTACCGCCGGTATCGTGAAGGTATCGGAGTCGACTGCCTTTTCGAGCAAGATATCCTCGTCCTGTCCGGCCCCGTTAGCGGTGGCCGTATAGAGTGATGTCCCGCCCGTTATGGTCTCTGCATCCACGAATGCGGTGGCATTCCTGGTGTGCAGGAGCACATCGTCACGGGACGCCTTAACGACCACGCCAGTCGCCCCACCGTCGCCTGTGACGGTCTCGCCTACCGTAAATACGCCGGTCGGAGACGTGATCAGGAGCCTCTGGCCTGTCGTGTACATCTTGTCAAGGCTGAGCTGTTGCACTCCGGCTCCGGCGACGCTTGTTGCCTCGTAGAGAGTTACCGCGACAGTGCCGTCAACGGTGCCCACCACGATGTAAAAGCAGCATCGACCGTATCCCTTCATGGAGATTACACCCCCGTTATTCGCCCCTGTGCGAAGATTCACGGGCCATACCACGGGGACAAATCCGGTGTTTTTAACCAGCTCTGCAAAAATCGAACTCATTTTTTTGTCCTCCTATGCCCTTTCAGCCAGGGTAATGAATGGTGACAGCGGCTTCGCCGACTTCGGCCCCTTGAACGCTTGCGGCCACGAAGGCTTGCCGTCTATACGGAAGGTCCACCTGAATGCCATGTCATTGTAGTCGAAGTACAAATGCATGGACTGCGCACTGCGGATTCCGCCCTTCATCCCGACGTAGTAGTGTCTCCAGTTCACGAGCATGCCATCTCCAAGGTCGCCCAATGTGGCGCAGTGCTTGCTCCAGGCGATCGGATATCCGAGTATGCTCGCGGGAGCCACACCAGGAGGCGTCCATACGGGAGCGCCGCCGAGACCTACGTCGACCTTCATCGTGGCGATCTGTGGGATACAATCCCTGTTGAAATGCCAGCGGGTCGCCGATGTCGCGGCCTCATCCTCGTAGAGCTGGGCGAACATCTTCAAGACGTTCATGTACTCCATAGTGTCCGCCGGCTGGCTGGTCTCCTTGGGGATGGTTACGAGAGCCTTTCCCGAATTCATAACTCCGAGAGGCTGGCCCACGCCGCTTCCCTCGATCAGCACCTTGGTCAGCTGGAAGTTCAGGCCGTTCACGAAAAGGGTGTTGAGGACAGTTTCAAGCGTGCCGGGGTTGTCTTCGAGCATGTCGTTGGTTGCGCGGCAGAGGGCGATACAATCCTTGAGCTTCAGAGTGAGCACCCCGAATTTCGGATCGCTGAACGTGCCCTGCTTTCCCTCGCCCTTCCAGTACCAAATGATCCCGCCGCCTATCAGGTTGCCGCTCTGGTCGAATCCCTCGACGTAGGTCAGGTCAAGAGAGTTGGTGGTCATCGGCCACTCCGTCACCAGCGGCATGATGGGGTTGGTCTCCACAGCGACATTGAACGCACCCATCGAGAATGCCGTCGGAATCAGATGTCCGCCGGACTCCCCGACATCAGTTGAGAGAGTCTTGTTGGTGGCTATGGCGCGGTTCCACTTCAATAGCTTCGGAGGGATGTAGTTCGCAGCCATGTTTTCCTTCTTGCAGGCGATCGCCACGTCCCGTGCGAATTCGGCAACGTTGACGAATCCGCCCTTGGTGTCAAGTGACAACCTGTCCACGCCCACCTCGATGTCCGAAGGCTCCGGTGCGGGAGGATCCGCCTTCTCCTCGGCCTTGGCCTTCTCCTCCGCTGCCTTCCTTTCCTTTTCGATAAGCTCCTGAGCCTGCTTCTCGGCCTCTTCCTTGATGTACTTGTCAAGAGCCTCTTTGTTTTCAAACTTCATTGTCAAGCTCCTTGTTAGGTGTTGGCAACCTAACGCCTCCAGCCACTTCCCCTGATATCTCCAGCCTTAAGCCTGATATCTCCAGTTCCGCGAGCCTGACGTCTCCGGTCAGTTTATTTCGATCACCTTTCCCTTGCGGGTGGCGATCACTATCTCCGCCATCTTGGTGGAGTGCTTCTTTATCAATGCCTTGAGATCGTCGGCGTCCACCTCGATCTCCTCAGGTTCCTCCGGGATCTCGATTGTCTCGTCTATCTCGATAGATTCGTCCTCTTCCTGCTCTTCCTCCTCCACCTCCGGCTCCTCCGGGGGATCCTCGTCCATCTTCAATATCCCCGAGTCAGCCAGAGGCTTTATAAGCCCCTTCGCCTTGACGAATTCCAGCGCCGCGGGATTTGAGGGAACGGAAACATCGGAGTATTCGAGTAACAGCCATTTTGTGATTATCGTATGGGGTTCCCTTTCCGGCTTTTTCCCGAATGCCTTGGCCGCGTCCTTCCGCCATTGGTCAAGGGTTTTCACCCACTCGTCGTCATCCTGTCTTACGTAATCAAGGACTATGAACCCGATGGACTCGGCGAGGGGAAACCCGTCCCTGCGGTACTGGTATACCCTCTCGGCCTCGGGCGTCTTTGCGTACTGCGTTGCGCCTATAAGTCCCTTCTTATCAGCCTTTATCCAGATGTTTTTACCTATCGGGAGCTCCCTCGAATTATGCGCGAAAAGAACGACCGGGTGATCACGGTAATCAGAGAGAATACCTCCACCCGGAAGAACGACCTCTCCGTCCCTGTCCAGAGCCAGCGTGGTAATGTAGGATTCTATGATCCTTTCATCATCATCAACGACCTTATCTCCCTGCTTTGTCGCGTAACCTTTACGGACAACCTCGGCTTCATCGGTCAGCCCGTATTTCGCCTTGATCGACTCGATATCGGCAAAGTTGGCGTCTTTAAGCCTCAGCCTTTTGGTTATTAATTCCGGCATGATTTATCCTCCTCTCTACGGCAACGGCCGCACAGATCGATCAAAACTCCTTTATTTGAATCGAAATTGTTGTGAATGCTCGTCCTTCCGCATTTCCGGCAGATAAGCGTGCTGGGCCTCTTATTCTCGCTCCTTGTCACCATCTTGTTTCGGTAACCGTCTTTCATTGCGATATCTCCGCTACGAGTATGATAAGAATCGTGCACCTGCACTGAATAACTTCCTTCGCCGCCGCCCCGTGCTCCCCTGGGTGGAGAAGGCCGTTGCTGAACCGCTCTCCCTTCGCCCGCTTCTCGCCGTCCACTTCGTGATGCGATTCCCGCTCCCTCCCGTCCAGCGTCGTCACCCACTCCGACCCCCAGCTGTCCGGGTCCTGCATGATCGCCTCGTAGAGGCCGCCGTTATATGCCCCGGCCGCCTCCGTCCGAGCGATAACCCCCGCCCCGTACTTGTCGTCATGCTCCTGGTACTTCCTGACCCGGTCTCGGAGCTCGGTGATCGTCTCCCCCCGCATCAGCCCCCTGATCAGCTCCCACAGGATATCCTTCCAACGATCGGCCGGGATTGTTTTGATCCGGTTCTTCGCCATGCTGAGCACATTGAGCGCCCGCGACGAATTGATATCGAAGGTGATCCGGCCCAGACTCTCGCCGCCGGCCACGAATGTCTGCTCGACGAGGGGGTACAGGTCTTTTTCAAAACGCTTCTGCCATTTCTCATCATCAAATAGCCATTGTTGGGCGACCTGCTGCACCTGTTGCTCTTCGTCCCTCTTAACCTTGACCGTCTTTCCGCTATCCATATTTGCGAGGACCTCGCCCCACATCTCGTTCAACAGATCCCTGGCCTTCGCCTCGATCTTCTTCTCGTGCTCGGTGACCGCTTTATCGAACGCCTTCCAGTGGGCCTCCCTGACCGCCTTCCGGTCGTTCTCGCTCTTCAGCCTTTTCTCAGGCTCGGTGTCGTCGTTCTCGTCCTCGTCGGCTTCGTCGCCGGTGTTCGGGTTCACGGGAGGAGCGGACGCCGCCCTCAGCCCGGGCACCGTCCCCGCCCAGCCGTCCGGGATGTCTTTAAGGGGGGGCAGGCCGTCGTCGATGCGCATCTCGTTCACCGTGCGAATGCCGTACTCGGCGTAAATCCTTCTGTCCTCCCGGTCCTGCGCCCTGTCCTTGGGTACCGGGTTGTCATAGATCAAGCGGATATTGGTGGAGTCATACCAGGGTACGAGGCCATGATTCCAGACCGCCTCTATCCGCCGGAGCATCGGGAGAATAGCCAGCCGGGAGAACATCTCGAGGGCGGTTGTAGCGGACGCGAGGTTCGCCCTGTTCAGCTTGCAGAGTGCCTCCGGCACGTGGTAGATCCCGAGGATCTCCTGAAACGTCAGCTCCCGCCCCTTGATGTGCGCCAGATCCTTCAGCCCCTGCTGTATCGGTGTAAAATCAACATCGCCCTGAACCGTAAGGTTTTTGCCCGCCCTCGTCGCCCCTCCATATAACTGGCGTACTTTTTCAGTTGCGACCTTAAATTCCGTTGCGCTCAAGTTATCCGAAAACTTGAAGATGCCCCCAAGAACGGCCGCGTGCCTGAATACCGACTCCTCATGCCTTCTGATCTGGTAGTCGGTGTTGACTGAATCGATCGCCGCTTGCAGTGGAGATTTCCCCATGAGCCCGCCCCTCACATCCGGTATTTTGAAGTGAAGGACCTCCTCCGGGCGATACTTCTTCGTAGCCGCACCATCCCTGTACTCGTACCTGGCGACCCTGTTCTTTTTCTTCTCGTCAGATACAATGCTCCATCTCGCCGGGGACGAGGACCAGAGAGCGACCGGGAGACCGCCCTTGCTCTCGATCTGGGTGAAGTTATTTCCGGCGAGCAACTTCTGTTTTACAATCCGATAAGTAAGGTCATCCTGGTTGTCGTTCTCGTTTACCTCCTCGAGGAGCGTCAGCACCGGGTGCTCCACTATCTCCACGATGTCCTCCGCCCCGGCGGCCCACGCCTTGTATTCGGCGGCAATGTATTCCTTCCTGTTTGTTTCGAGCCTTCTGCTCGGAAAGTTGAGCTTTTTCCCCCTGCCGCTCGTCCTGGCAACCAGCCTCAGTTCGATCGCGGAGCAGTAGAGGGCGATCAGGTCAATGCAGGTGGCCACCCACTGGACATCCGCATTGAGGAACGACTCCGCACCTGGGATGAACATCGGCTGTCCGGGGAGCTGGCCCCCGACGGTGGTCCAAACCCGGTCGTCATCTACGGTAAGGGCCCTGTATGCCCTGCGCAATCTCTTTCTCAAGCTCATACGACCTCAATCCTGAACGTGCTTTTTTTCACGTCATAGAACGCCATGATCACGGCGTCTGCCTTGTCGGGGGATTTCATCCCCCTTTTCTTCATCTCCTCCTTACTCTCCACCTTCAATCTCTTGTCGCTCCTGATATCGTACTTTATGCCCGCCAGCTGTGAGACCAGCTCCGGGTCGTCCGGTATGTCGATCTCCTCCTCGACGAGCAGGGTCCTGAAGCTGAACGCCGCCTCCGCCTTCCTGTTGATGTACCTCTCCGGCTCCCTCGCGGATCCCCCCGGCTGGAATTCGTGGACGTCGTAGCCCATCTCCTCGAGGGGATCGTGAACCCCGCCCCCCACTCCCGGGATGTCGACATTCACCGGGATCCTCCCGTGGCCCCTCTCCTCGATGTGGTCGAGCAGGAGCGCCACCTCCCCCGCCGTCCTCGTCTCCTTCTGGAACCTCGCCGTGTAAAGAATCTCCACCTTAAATCCAAACCTCACGGCCAATACGTTGTAATCGCCCCCCATCCTTGCCACATCGAGACCCGCCTGTACCGGCTTCCCTCTCTCCCGCGTCCTCTCCACGGCCGCCCTGATGTACTTGTACGGGAAGATGTAGTTCTCCCCCTCCATCACGTTCCAGTCGCCGTCCAGGTACTTCTTTACCAGCTCCTCCGGGAGGTTGCGCCTGAGGCTTTCCACGTAGTCGTCCGGGAGATACGGGTTGTCAATAGGTAGAGCCGGAATAAATATGTTGTCGGATAGCTTCTTCTCTATGAAATCCTCCCTCACCCAGCCCGGCTCCGGGTTCGATGCCAGAAGCCCCTTGTATCTGACCGGTTCTCCATTCACCTTATGTCTTAGCCTCGTCTGCAATGTATGAAAGTATTTCTTTGGTATCTCCGTCGCTTCGTCTATGGCGAACCATCCGAGCTTCATCGACCTGATCCTCTGCTCCCCTATCGACTCGCTGGAGGGCTTCAGCCCGCCGTAGAAGATGATCGACCCGTTTATCAGCTCGTAGTACTTCTCCGTCTTGTGATGCCTCCTTATCAGCTCCTCAGGAAGATACTCCTCAAGGGTCATTAAGGTCGTGCGTCTCAGGCTTTCAAGCTCCCACCGGCACAGGAGACCGACGTTGCCGGGGTGATCCAGGGAAAGCTGTATCGCCTCGTTGACGAGAAAGACCGACTTGCCCCCTCCCATCGCCCCGCCGTAGAGGACGTAACGCTCTTTTGCGGTATGCGCCTCAATCTGTTTAGAATGGGGAACGTATCTCTCTTCAAGATGTATCTCCCTTGCCGTCATTCACTTTCCGGCTCTTCTCCCTCCTCTTCGGGAGCCTCCTCTTTCGCTTCGTTTGGCCTCGGTACGGCCGTGTATATCACGTTGATGTTATGCTCTATCGGCTCGCCGTCCTTTCCGGTGTGCTCCATTCTCGAAGCAGAGATAAGGCCCAAGATGTCAAATGCGAGCTTCCTGTCCTGGGGGGATCCCTCCTTTCCGGCTGTCGTTGCGGCTGTAATCGTTGCCCTGATGATGTCCGGCATAGCTTCCGCAAAGACCTCTTTCCACAATCTCCGCCTTTCGTTAAGAAGGACCTCCTGAAAATTCCGGTATTTTTCGCTGTTTCTTAAAGCGTAGATGTAGCGCTCGGTAACCCCCGCCAGTTCAGCGATCTCCCTGTTTATGAGGTTCCTGTTTTCAGGGTTAATCAATAGTTCCAGCACCTTAAACTGCTTTCCTGTAAGTCCAAATTCCGCCATTTATGAATCCCGTTGAACCTTTTCAGCCCTCTTCAATCTCCCGTTTCATCTTCTCCTCCTCTTTTTCAATGGGCCCCCAAAAAAACAAAAGGCCAGAGAACCATTTCCCCGGCCTGTCAGGAGATTATTGGATATGGGTCTATCCATGCCTCCGATTTTAAGGTTTATTACTTCACGTGTCTACTCCCCTATACCCCCCTATACCCCCCTTTTTCCAAATATTTTATGAGCTCGAGCGTTTTATACCTCGGATAAACCCCGATAAACACGGGATCGGGAAACCCCTCTGGCTTTCTCCCCTGTCGGTAGGATTTAAGAGTCCTGACGTGTATCGACAGCAGCTCCGCCGCGGTCGCCTCCTTCAATAAGGGCTTGCGGTACTTCTTGTCCAGCCAGTCAGGGTATTCATTCATTTATCATTCTCCGGTGGAGATTTTATTATTATTGGATACGTACCCCCCTCGGCCTCACCGATAATCTCCTTCCACTTATCATACTTCAGTTCTTCTATTCTCGCCTCCAGTACCTTGATGTGATCCCATAGATACTCGATGTCTGCGTGGGCATTGGCGATGAGTTCAGCATCTTCATCTTTTATCTGAATTTCTTCATCATTATCGTTGGAGTAAAGAACCGACCTTCCACGCGAGTCTTTTATCTTCAAATAATCGACGGTTTTATCAGAAACTGGCGACTCTTCTTTTTCCCAACTCCACGGCCCCGGAGTCGCCTTTGCCCACCTCTCTTTTATCTCATTAAGTCTGTCACTCATTTCAGCACCCCCCCCTCTCTTTTTTCGCCAGCTATAGAGGGCTCCCGCCTGCCTTGTCTTTCCACGACCTCGGCCTTAAGCTCCTTCAGCTCTTTCTCGGCCTTACCCACCTTCTTTAGCGCCTTCTCCTTCTTCACCTTCGGCGGCGCGAAAATCTTCTCGATCTTCTTCTTGGAGAATTTCTGCAACAGCCTGGCGTTGATGTAACTGATCTGTCCTCTCAAGTTAGCGTTCTCCTGCTGTAGCCTCTCGACCTCCCTGCGGAGCTGCTTATTCGATGCGCGCGCGGCGTCAATTCTTATTTCGGTCATTGTTTATCCTCCTCTAATTCCGGCTTTAAACAAGCCGGTATTTCCAAGTCTTTAAATTGATTGCAAGCCATATTGAATTCAACAAGAAAGGGGCTGTCATTTTTCGGATGCTCACAATAAATCACGATCTTATTGCTATCGGGCATTTTTCCATGCTCACAGTTATAGCAACACCTCGCCCTCTTATAGCCTGTCTCAACTTTGAACTTAATGTCAGGTTCCATTGTTATTCTCCTCCCATTCCTCTATTTCAAAATCTTGGATTTCGATTTCCATTGGTAGGGGTGAGCATTCTGTGTAAACGACCCTTTGATGGGCATAGCCAAGTCCATCATAATAGGACTCGATCCAGCCGCTCAAAGAACAAGGCTGTGGAGGAACTTCCCCGAACCACCCGAAATGCACATAGACGATCTGGTTAGGATTAAAACGCCCCCGGTGAATCCCCCGCCATACCTTCTCGAACTCCTCCGGCGAGTCGTATCCCTCCATCCCGTAGAAATGCTCTTTGACTTCCCGGAGCCTCATCATGGTTACCCACGCCACCCTCGGGTCGCCGTGGATCTTCCGCCTCGCCGTGCAGATTTTCCGGCCCCGGGCGATCAGCTCCTGATTTTTCTTGGTGAACTTGAGTAGTTCAAGCATTTTCCACCTCCTCAATCTTTACCTCCGTCCTCGGAGTGTCGGAGTATCTCTTTTCGGCGGTAAGCTTCACCACCTGGGCGTCGTCGCGCCAGAACACGCCGTTGAGTGCGTCCTTGACCAATTTCACGAGGTTGTCGGTATCCGGCCTCACCGCGGGGAGGATCCCGCCGCTCAGGGCCCTCTCCTTCTTCCTCTCCGACCACGACCTCGGTACGCCCCTGAAGAAGACCACCTCGAGGACGACCGGACCCTCGAACGGCCTTTCCGGTTTGACCCTCACCGCCTGCGCCCGGAAGTTGGTCTCCTCGACCCGCGTCTTTCCCGGCGTGTAGGCGCCCCTGATCCTGCCGTCAGCTCCCATCGCCGCCCTCGGCCTCCCCTTCGCGGCCGGCTCGCCGTAGACCGTGAATTGGATCATTGACCGGGGCCCTCCGTCAACATCGGCAGCTCGCCCGATGCGAGTCTCGGGATTACCAGGTCGCCGACCCGCTGTCCGTCCGGCAGTACGAGAAACGACAGGAACTCCTCCTCGAACGTCGTGATGTTCGACTCGACCGCTTCGAGCTTCGCCTTGATAACCAGCAGGACGGCCCGCCAGATCCTCTTGCGCTCCCGCTTGCACTCCGCCTCCACGAGTCTCTTGTTTCTCCTCTGTCCGGTTCTGGTTTTCGAGAATTCGCTCTCCTCGGGCAGCCTGAAGGCGATCCTCACCATCAAGTTGTTCATTACGAACTGTATCAGGGCCATCGTCTTGCCGTCCTTTGTCAACTGCCCCATGTTGACGCCGGCGGCGCCGTACTTTTCAAGCAGTCCCTCGATCTCCCCCTTGGTCTTGCTGATCGGGACCTCCGTCCTTTTCGCGTATTTCCCCGGCATATCCAAACCTCCATCTATTTCTCTTTAGATCGCTCATTCAATAATTGACCCTGGTCCCTGAGAAGCTTTTTTCGCTCTTCCAACTCCTCTGGCGTTAAGCTCGTATCTTTTTCGGCGCCTCCCCCTATCCCGCCCATCTTTTCCCTCAGCCTTTCCCGCTCTTCTTCCGGCAGGCTCGGCATTTCGTAGAATCTTTTTATTTCATCATTCATATTTTCCAAGTCCAGCGGACGAGGCTCCTCTTCCTCAATTCTCCTCAGCTTCTCCCGAGACATGATGTCGTCATATTTCCCCTGCTTCTCTTTCTCATAGATACCGATGAACCGCTCGAACTTTTGCCTGTTTCCGAAGATGTTCTCCGGCATGTTGTAAATCCCTTCCTGGTGAAACTCGCTCCACCGACACCCTAAGATCGCCTTTACGGATTGAACGATGAAGTCCTCGGGGTTGTCGGTCTCCCTGAGCCGCTCACGAAGCATCGTCGGTCTCGGATATGAGAGGGTCGCTCCTGGCTTCTTCATTATCGCTTTGTAAAAATTAAAAACACACTCCGTGATTTCATCGACCTTTTCCCCGTTCACGGTTTTAGCCTGGAGCTCCTCCACTATCTTTAATTCTGTTATAAAACTTGTTATAAACACTGTTATAGGAGGGTGCTTTTCTAAAAGATTCCAGATATTTATCTCCCCTTCGACTTCCCTTTTCGGTAAGTCCCGACTTCCCTTTTCGGTAAGTTTTTCGCTGTTTCCCTTACCGTTTTGGTAAGCTCCATCTTCCTGTTTTGGTAAGGTGTCCTCCTCGGAATCGCCCTCAATCTTACCGTTTTGGTAAGTTTTTTTATCGCTCAAATTAATGTGTATCAACTTGCCAAACCTCTTATTTTCGGTCCAGAAACAGATTGATATCTTCCACTCCTCGTAATCTTTGTTAAACCAAAACTTTGACCCGTCCCGCCCGATCACCTTCGCTTTAACGAGATAGTCGAGCTCTCTCTTGATATGTCCCTCCCCGATCCCCACTATCCCGAAGTCCCTCTGCCTGGGTATGATGCAGTCTTTCCTCCCGCACCCGTATGACAGCCTGATGATGAAATCGATGATCGCCCTCTGGCGCTTCGAGAAGTTCGTCTGTATTATCGCATCGTAGAGCTCCCGCGCGATGGGTAGATACCCGTCTTCAATGTTCGGTTTCGCCATTTGTTTCTATGTAATAGTATTTTTCAAAGCGTAACGATTGTAATATGATCGCTACAACTATCTTTGGCCTTTCCGAGTTGTACCCACCTGATTTCTCTTGCAGATACAGCCACTCCTCTTCGGCCTATCCTTTTTATAAGAACAAAATCGCCCTTAATTTTTATTTTCCATGCTTTTACATAGGTTCTTGTCTCGCCGTCTATAAACTTTACTTTGGCAATCATAATTATCTCCATCTCCTTAAAAATCACCCGACGGGGAGTTACCCCCGCCGGGCGTTGGCCGGGGTTATTTTCCCGAGAGCTGGGTATTTACTAGATCAAGTTCGGATTGAAGCTTATCCCGAAGGCTTTTCAGGTCTTCGACTCTTTTCTTTTCCTGCTCTTCCAGAAGCGTCCTCTCGGTCGATTGCCACTCATTGGTGCGCTTTTCGGTCCAAATCCTGATGCTGGTCATTATGTCGTAAATCCGCTCGGCCGCCTTCGAGATGGCCTCGTTGGCCCAGATGAACGCCTTTGTCGCCTGCAGGTTCTTCTGGAGATCCGCCTTGATCTTCGCCCATACTCTCGAGATGAACTTTTTAACTTTTTTCAACATAGGCCCTCCTGGTTATTGGTTTTTGGTTTTCTTCGCCTCTTCGTAGACCCGGAGCCCCTCTTCGAGCAACGACTCAAGAACGGTGGACTTGTCCCATCCCGTTGCCTCGGCGATCTTGTCCATCTTGTCCTTGATGTCGACGCTCACGTTTCCGGCGACTTTTGACAACTCGATCCTCTCCGGCTTTTCAAAAAGCCTTTTCACTCCGTCCATATTGTTCCTCCTTATAATAAAAACCCTTCCGGGATTAAACCTCTTGCCGTCCCATTCGTCCGGCGGGGCAGCGTGCTTGCAACACCTGCACAGATCGGGATTTGCCTTACTGTACTGGAAACAACTACGGCTCATCTTTATGTTGTATCTCTCGCAGTGGTATTTGAGCTCTGGTTCGGCCACCTCCATGCCCCCCCTTACTCTTCTTCGATTTTCCTCGTTATGATCAGGTATGCTATGCCCTCGATGTCGTCATAAATGACAAAACATATTTTCCAGCCCTCTTTTACCAGCTTAATTGAATCGTCCATCCATGTAGATTTTGGAAGTATGATGATCATGCAAAACATCTCGTTGTATTCACTCTTTGCCTTTTCAAAATCCCATATAATAGACTTGGTGAATCTGAACGGATCCACATCAAGGGGTTTGGCAAAATGATCATTTTCATCGGGAAACGACATTAAACCGCTTGCCGTGATAAAGACCATGGCAACCACCAAAACCGCTATTACCTTTACTTTCATATTTCCTCCTCATCTCTCCATCCACTCGACGGGGTTTACGTTGACCCCGTCGATGAGAATCTCGTAATGTGTGTGCGGCCCCGTCACCCAGCCGGTCGTGCCGACGGTCCCGATCCTGTCCCCCCTCACCACCTCATCGCCGATCTTCACGAGGATTTTGTCGAGGTGGCCGTACTTCGTCACGAGACGGTCGGTGTGCCTGACCTTCACGTACAGGCCCAGGTCGTCGTGCCAGCCGGTGTACATGACCCTCCCGCCTCCCGTGGCCACCACCGGCGTCCCGATCCTGTTGGCGATGTCGACGCCGGCGTGAAACTTCAAACAGCCGTGCCTGGGGTGTATTCTGTACCCGAACCCGGAGGTGATCCTTCCCGGACATGGCCATATCGACGGGACACGGTCGATGAATTCATCCTCGGCCAAGGACCGGATGCTGGCGATGTTGGCGTTGATTATCTCCCGAACCTCAGCGTCCCGGTCGACCGCCTCGCTCCATTCGCCGAGAAAACCCCAGTCCTGGGCGTAGAGAACTTCCGGTATCGTTATGAAAAAGAGCTGTATGAAAAGTCTCCGCCTCAAGGTTGACCCTTATTCCGCCTTCCTCTTCTTCTCTTCGAGCTCCATGACGAGCTCCCCCTTCTCGACGAGGCCCTTCCTCGTCTTTTTAAGCTTTTTATCGAGGGACTCGATCCTTTTGCCCTGTGACTCGCTGAGGTCCCTGAGTTCGAGAATTACGGCGTCCCTCTCTTCTATCCGCTCCTCGTAAGATTTGAACAGCCTGTCCGCCACGCTTTCGACGACTGCCCCCCGGTAGCAATAGATAAAACCACCCGCCAGAATCGAAGCGCAAATAATTAGATGACTGACCGCCCTGCAGAGCATCCTCCGCCACGAGAACTTGAAAACGTCCGGGGAGAGGTGTAGTATCGTGTCCTGGAGCTCCTTAACCTGTTTGCGGAGGGGGACGACGACCCGCTCGTACCAGGGATAGACGGCGCCGGCCTCCTCCCCCATGATCTCGATCATCAGCTCCCGGACCTCCGGGGAGGGCGACTTGACGCTGTTTACGTATTCTGAGAGCTGGTTTTGAGAGATGGTTTTCCCTTCGGGAAGCCGCTCAAGCCGCTTATTGATGCGGTGAACGTATTCGGCCTGTGTAAGCTTATCGTCTTTTTTCCTGAATGATTTCAGGCGTTTGAAAATATCACTGCGGTGATATTTTTCCACCATGTACTTGAGAGGGTTCATTTGTTTAGTCATCTCAGTCCCTCCTGCTTAAACCTCCCCGGGTCCCTCAACGGCGGATCCAGAATCTCGGGAAATTCAGAGGCGCCGGAGGAGTACTCTATCTCGATAACCGACGCCCTTTCCTTATAAACCAGTTCTTTCAAATCCTTCTTAAATTTGTAGTTCGCGTTGTAAAAGTTCAGCGTCCTTATGATTATGATTCCGGCCATCGGCCAATTTACAGGCCTGGGAGTCTTGTGATAATTCAGCATCCCGACACGATAAAGGTCTACGTATTCATGTGTGCGCCTGATGAGTTCCCGTGTCTCGGTCAAGTCTATCACCGGCTCAAGGCTGGCCCAGGTCTGTATACCCCTTCTCCTGGCTTCCCGGAGCGCCCTGATACGCTCCGCGGGGAGGTCGGCCCCCGGCTCCCACTCCTTCGACTTTTCCGGGTCGTTGAACGTCAGCGTTACGCCGAACCAGTCGTGGGGGGTGAGGAGGTCGAAGTCCCGCATGGCGAGGTGCGGGAATTTGGTCAGGATCATCACGGGAACGCCGGCGGCGTGGAGCATCCTGATGCTCTGTCGCACGAGCCTCAGCTCCTCCTCGATCGGCTGGTATGGGTCATGCGTGAAGCTGAACAGGATCGGCGGGACATGGTCGGGGAGCCTCTTAATGTCATGGGCCAGCCTCTCGAGGTAATCCTCTTTCGACCTCGGCTCCCCCTTGAAGTTCCCGCCGTCCGGTATCCTCGGCACGTAGCAGTACTTGCATCCTCCCTCGCACTTGCCGAGGTAGGGGTTAACGGCAAAGGGCGCGTACTCGGCCGCCCTGCCTTTGGGTTTGTAGATAATTTTCAAGATTGCTCCTCCGCCTACTCGTACTTCTCCTCCGGCACCTCGACAAGGCTGACCTTTATCTGTCTCGGATTATTATCATCATTTTCCTTTGAAACGTGCTCGTACAGCTCCTCGCCGATGCCGATCTTTTCGATCAAGACCTCCGCATGGTTAAAGCGCCTCGCTGTATCAATTATCTTCTTGGCCATTTTCTTTGGCTGGTCTTTCAGGAAAAACTCACGTATATCGGTTTTCTCACTGCCGAACACGAAAATATTCAACCACGCACATCCGTAATCAGGGCGAACCTCAATCACATACTTTTCGGTAAGCTCTACCGATTTGCGAATCTGTTTGGCCAAATCCTCTAATATCTCCGCCAGCCTCTCACGAGCACTGATCATCTCATCGTTTAAGGGGTCCTTGTCAATCCTTGTCGGAGAATCGAGATATAGGTTATCGCATGGCAAATCTGGATATGCCACCGAAAGGGCGTCGTGAGCATCTCGGCCTTTATAAAGGATACTAAGTATCCTGAACGTCCTTAAAATATCGACCTTTTCCATGTCCAAACCTCCTTATCAACGGCGGGGGTAACGGGGGCCGGGGTCTGCATTCCTATGGGTGGGATGAGTGATTCCCGCCGGATGTATACCCCCGTGGCGTTTCCTTAGTCCCCTTACGCCTTGACACCCCCGCCGTTTTTTATTCTTTACGTTTACGCCGCGTCCTCGGCATCTTTTTCCTTCGGCTTCGGGGCGAACTCTCCGATGAAGTATAGATTGTACTTGCTCTCTATCCCGCACTCCTTGAGCTTCTTCGGCTTCATGTTTACAATATTCACGTGTTCATCTCTGAGCTCCGATATCCTCGCCCTGATGTTGGTGGAGCCGGATTCCTTGATGAGCTCCATTGCCGTGGCGCCTTCCCCGCGCTTATATGCCAGGTAACTGATGATCTTCGTTTTCTGCGATCGACTCTGAGTCATTGTTCGCTCCTTCCGGTTTTCTTACGCCGTTCTCGGCGGTGATCACCCCGTCCTCGATGAATATCCCGACCTCGCCCGAGGAGTCCACCCGCTCTATCCATACCTGGTAGTCGCCGTCCTTCGTCAGCCTCACGATCTCGCTCATGCCGTCGCCGTCGAGGAGGCTCCCCTCCTTCACGAATATCACCCTGAGCTCGGGGTTCATCGCCATCGCGATCGCGGTGGAGACCCTGATCTTCTCGCCTGTGGAGAGCTGCTCGATCGGGATTCCCCTGTAGGTCACCGCTTCGTCCGTAACCCCGAGGCCGTCGATCGGGAATTTGACCGACCTTATCTTCTCGTCCTTCGCCAAATCGATAGCCTCCAATTTCTCAGTGAGAACGTCGGACACCGAAATTGCCGCTTCGTGGGCGGTTCTTGTTTCGCGCCATTGCCTGGCATCCCTTATTGTCTGGTTGATTTCGGAGATTTTGTGGAGTCTTTCCTCTTCGGCCTTGATTTCTTCGTTGCTTACAGGATCAACCATATCACCCTCGAAAGAGAGCAAACCTCTGAGTTCATGCGCCTCTTCTTCAAGAACAGAAATCTCTTTTGCAATCTCTTCGAGTCTCGCTTTATGTTCTTCGATATCTTGTCTCTGTTCGTTGTAGATTCGGTTCTGATCTTTCAGGCCATTTACCTTTTTCACCTGGGCCGCGACATCAATCTCGTCTAACGGAACATCGCCGCTGGGCTCTGTGAGTGAACTCAGCACGCCTTTGAGTCGTCTCACTTCCCGATTGGCGTCGGTTCTCTCATCGAACACCTCCTGGCGCTTCGTCCTGAACTTCTCCAGGTTCACCCCCGCGAGCTCGAGGATAAGGTCCCTCTGACTCTCCTCCTTCATCTCGATGAACTCGAGGGGATCGAAGGAGAGCGCCCCGATCACCGCGTTAAGGAGCGACTGGGGGCCCTGGTAAAGGGCGCCGTCCTTGCTCCTCACCTCGAGCCTGTCGCCCTTCTCGGTCCAGACCTTCCTGACGACATACTTCCCGAGATCCACCGAGACCTCGGCCCGCTTCTCCCCCCTCCGGATCGGCTCCTCGACCTTCTTCCCGGTGAGCGCCATGAAGATGGAATCGAGCACCGCCGACTTGCCGGCGCCGTTCTTCCCGGTCAGGACGACGGCGTTGCCGTCCGGCCTTATCTCGACGGCCTTGAGATTCTTGATGTTCTCGGCCTTCAATTCGATTATTTTCATATCCAAACCTCCTCCAGGTATTTTAACGTTCCCCGGTTCCCGGCCCGATGTGAGCGACCGGAGAGCTCTCCTTGTCCCTAACGACCGTAAAGCTCATCTGGCACTCCTCGGGCGTCATGGTGCGCTCCTTCACGACCTCGCCGGTTTCTGTGTCGACATACTCGATGTTTTTCGTCTCGAAGTTCCGCCTGACCTCGCACCGCTTTTTGTCGGTCACGAAGCCTTGGTCGTATTGAGCGGACAGCGATCTTATGACGGCCTGCTCTCCCTTGATCTCCTCGCCCCGGGCCTTGTCAAACTCCTTCTTCTCTTCCTCGAGCTCCTTTACCTTGAGAACCTTCTTGACGATGGAGTCGGCGATCGCCTTCTTCTCCTCCCCGGTAAGCTCGTGCTTCACCGGGATGATTTCATATTCCGGCATTGTTACCTCCTTTTTAAATCGCCGTGGCGGGGCGTCCCCCGCAGTGGCAACCGGCGAACGAATCGACCGGAAGTTTTCCCCACCCTGGACACGGCAAAATCTTAAAGAACCAAAAGAATATGTGTGAATAAGATACAATCTCCTAAGAGTGCCATTGCGAATAGGAAAATGTAGTATTTGAGATATTTCATCCTCTCCTCCTTCAATAAGGATATCCCGGCATGTCCTCCGGCTCGCACGGCTCCTCGAATACATAAGGGCCCCCACATCGAACATGGCGGGGATCTTCCTCACAAAGAAACCGGGGGTCGTCGTTGAAATGCCTGTCACACCGGTCGCAAATCATCTCCCAGAACTTATCGTCAAACTTGAAATAAAGTTTGAAGTTGATATAAACATCACCGTTGAGAGGGTTAAAGTGGGCCGTCTTCCAGTCGAGATATTGATACAGGTCGTCCACCCAACAGAGACCGATATCGTGATGTATCTCGGCGGCGACCTGCACCTCGTCGATTATCCTGTCATAAACCTTCGGGGGCAGGTTGTGGAGAAGATCGTTCCAGTCATCATCGGTGGCGGGTAATTCGATATCCGGCATAGCAAAGGAGACGTGAACGATCCCGTCCTCCTCCCGCTCGAATTTCAGGGTCTCCGTGATGCGGTCTGCAGTTGTTTTGGAGGTGCTCATTATGTTTCCTTTCTCGGCGTTTTCATCAATGATTTTTCAATGTCGTACCAATTTTCTGGCTTAGGTTTTTCAGGCGTCTCGCCCAAACAGCCCACAAACACCCCGAGCAGAAATATCGCAACATAAATAAGGGCCTGAATTTCACTGCCTGACATTACTCCTCTCCTCCATGGCGGCGGATGTTAAAAGGGTATGAGATCATCTTCTCCTCCATTCCGGGGCTCCGGCTCCTGGACCGGGAGCTCGCCCTGTTCGCCCTGACGTCCGAGCATCTGCATTACCTGTGCGACTATCTCGGTGGTGTAGCGCTTGTTGCCGTCCCTGTCCTCCCAGGGGCGGGTCCGGATACTCCCCTCGATGTAGACCTGCTTCCCCTTGACCAGGTACTCCCCGCATATCTCACCCAGCTTCCCCCACGCCACTATCCTATGCCACTCTGTCCGCTCCTGCTTCTCCCCGGTGCCTTTATCCGTCCATTTCTCGTTGGTGGCGACCTGGAAGGTGGCGACGGGGGTGCCCTTGGGCGTGAACCGCACCTCGGGGTCGGCTCCCAAATTCCCGACAATGATTGCCTTGTTTACGCTCACGGCACCCCCCTTTGTTAGAATTCGAATAACGTGTCAGAGGAGCCGGGAGCTTCCTCTCCGGCGTCCTCGACGGACCCGCCCACGTGATCGTCCGGGATGTCCTCGGGGTCGTCCAGGATTCCGTCAGCCGCCAGATCCTCCTTCCTGATACGATCCCTGTGGACCTCGATCATCTTCCTGTAGTCGACCTTCTCGTTGGGGCCCTTGCTCTTGAACACGCCGGCCATCTCCCCGATCGACTCCCTCATCAGCCTCGCGCCCTCCTCCAGCTTCTCGAGGGGGAGGTTGTCCCTTATCTCGACGCTGTTGTCGGTCCCGAAGCACGCCTCCAGGACGGTGAGACAGAAGGCCTTCGCCTCCTTGCTGGTGCCGAGTTCCTGCTTTGTGAAGGCGTTCTTGATATCCTCGATCGCCTTCTCCCTCCTGATCTTCTTCCTCTGGTAGCTCTCGCCGTCCTTTTTGAACAGGTTCTCCGAGCTCCTCTCGGTCTCGACCCCCACGTGCTCCCCGCCCAGGTTCAGCGACCTCCAGTGGGGCTCGAAGTCCTCGAAGGTCGGGTTGACGAACTCCATACCGTCGATCCTGTCCGCCCTGTCCTTGAGAACAATCGCAACGTTGTCGTGAATCGTCCCTTTTTTCCCGGGACTTTTAGTTGTCGCCTCGTCCTTCGGTCTACGGATCATCTCAAGTACCAAAGACGGCTCGAAGCCGAACTCCCCCTCGGCCTTCATCTTCGTCCCGGTCTTAAACGACTCCTTCTTCCCCTTGTCGTTTATCTCCGTCTCGTACTCCCAGCCGGCGCGGCCGCAGACGATCGTATGGATGGGCGAGTTCAAAAAGATGTCGGTATATTCGCCCCATTCCGGCTTCAGGACATTCCAGTCCGGAAAATAGAGCCTGTCCTGTTTCTTCTTTCGGAGATAGCTTTCGGTGAGCTCCCGCCAGACGTGGGTGATCGAGTCTATGATCAGGACGAGGCAGTCGCTCTCGACCGCCTCCCCGAACACCGCCTTGAGGTCCACGAAGGCCCTCGACTTGACGACGAGGAGTTCGTATCCCTCCTTTTTGAAGGTCTCCGTCAAAAAGTCGGAGCCGGTCTCCGTGTCGAAGAAGGCGCACTTCTTCTTCCGGCCGGTCATCTTCTCGTGGAGCCTCAAGAGCCCGATCGCTATAAGGGCGGACGTGAATGTCTTTCCGGATCCCTGAAAGCCGAAGATGCCGACCTTCGCGTATGCCTGCCTGTTCTGCGCAGGCTTCAGTAAATTTCCCATATCCAAACCTCCCTTGCTTTATTTATGTCGTTAAAGCTTCTTTGATTCTTTGTGTCGTTGCCATGATCGAGTGATCGACCTCGGCGAGACTCATGTCGAAAATCGCCGCTATGGTCTCTTGATCGTATCCGGTATAGTGATGATTCCAAATGCTGGTGTCGTCCGCCCGGAGTACTTCCATCACATCATTGTATTTCCTTACAACAATTTCGTAGAATGGCATTAAGGATTTATCGAATCCTAAAAACTCCCATATTGTTTCTGCAAAGA
The DNA here is from genome assembly GCA_016929395.1 of Candidatus Zymogenus saltonus. NCBI lineage: Bacteria > Deltaproteobacteria > Candidatus Zymogeniales > Candidatus Zymogenaceae > Candidatus Zymogenus > Candidatus Zymogenus saltonus. The sequence goes on along the minus strand of JAFGIX010000082.1, from coordinate 3,238 downwards.
CTTTTCTCGCCTTGTTCATAATTACACCCCATTCTTATCAAGATAATCTTCAACGGCCCGCATCGCCTTCGCGGGACAATGATCTGTATAGCTGTATGATTTGCCCCTAATGAAATAAGTAGCCACGAACTGAACCGGCCCCCCGTTTTGAGGCTCGATCATCTTCACGTGCCAGATCCAGCCCTTGAGGTCTTTACCGCTCTTTTTGACTTCGACCTTCTTCTTCAAAATAGTCCTCTTCCTTTTCCAGGGCCTCTAATCTCTCGATATCCTTTTCGCTCAGTTCTTCGCCGCAGAATAATTCGAGGAGACCAATATCGAATTCTAAGAATTCCATAACCGTCTCTTCTCTTTTGGGATCTATGAATTCACGCTGTGTCATTGCCCGCCCTCCCGCAGTAATCCAGCCATTTATCTTCCGGGATACCCAACGCCTCCAGCATTTCGACGGCTTTTACGGGAGATACATTTCTCCCATTTAAACCCTTCCCAAAAGTGTGGCGTTCGATCCTGCGATCTTCACATAAATCCTTCAAGGACTTTCCCTTATGCTTCCCACGCTCCAGGAGTATCCTTTCGTTGTGGAAAACCAGCAGCCCGCCCTTGGTTCTCTGCCTCTTCTCCTTCGGCGCCGTTTCAACCACTTCCCCCTCGATTTCGACCACCTCTATTTTTTCGACTTCGCCCATCACACCGCCTCCCTCTTTTTGGATTTCTTATCCTTTTCACTCTCGGCCCTGATCTGTTTCAATCTCTCGATATTCGCCTGCATCTTGACCCCTTGCCTTATCAGTTCCTCAAACTCCCTGTCGTCCAGGTTTCCGTCCTCGAGGGACTCCGCCGCGAGCTTAATCCACGCCGCTGACTCTTTGATCTCGTCGTAGACGATTTTCATGTTCTCGCTCCCGTCGGTGACCTCCGGCATCCGAACGAAGATACAGCCGAGCGCTAGGGCGACCTCATGCCAAGGCCCCAGGTTTTTAATGATCAGGGTGCTCCTGATGGCATCCACGAGGCCGAACTTGGCGGAGTAATTGGCATCGAGTTCCTGGCTGAGTGTGCTGTAAGCCTTCTCCCTGCCCTCCCGACTGATCTCGTAGGCGACCCGATCTCTGCCGTAGTCGTCAATGGCGTCGCGAAAGGCATTCAATATTTTCTCTTCTTCCCTGCGGCTTATCATAATAATTCTCATTTTTTATAATTTACAATCATTCCGTTTTCGATAGAATCGCATATAAAGGAGACGCTCAATGAACCTGACATTACGGCTTTACCCCTCCGGCATGTTGTGGATCGCTGTGGGCGATGAGGAGATCGTCCTGAAATACGACGGCAAGTCATGGTCTCGGATCTCCCGCCCCGAGGAGCTGGAGTTGTTTCGGCGGCAGGTGGGGCTGATCGACGCCCGCGCCTCCGCCTCCGGGGTCGTGTTCGGCATTGACGGGCTTAAAAGGGACGATCCAGCCTAAGCCCCCGAACTGGTTGTAGGCTACGGCGTCCTTATTGCGAGATACCTTGCAGAATACTCCTTGCGGATGGACAGACATTTAAACCTCCTGATATTAATTCGAGCCGAAAAGGTCTTCGGCCTTAAAGCCAATATTTTTAGCAATGCATTTTTGTATTTTTTCGGAATACAGCTTGCCGTCTATGGTAAGCGTTACGGCAGCGGGGGATACTTTCAACTCGCGGGCTATGTCGGACTGGTTTTTCCCGCTCCTTTTAAGGAGGTAGCGGATAAGTTCGGCGCGGGACATATACTCATGGCTGATCAAAAACCTGCTTTTTCTCTTGAACCACTTGAACATTATGTGTATAATCCTCTTAATTGTTTTAGTTAAATCCTTAATCTTGGTTATATGATAGTGCACAGTGAATAGTTTGTCAAGAAAATTAATTCATAATGAACATTTTATTTTGGCATAGTCCCGTATCTTGTGTTTTTGCGGTAAATAGCCACAAGATGTAGATTTTAGATATTCATAATGAACAATATAAAAGACAGATTAATTCATGCAAGGACACAAAGCGGCTTTGATAACCAAACGAAATTTGCACTATTTTTAGGAGTAGAGCCTTCTCGTATATCGAGAATTGAGAATGAGGTAATCAAGCTATCCTCTGCGTTGGCAAATCTCATAGAATCCAAAACCGGTTTCTCCGCCCACTGGATCAAGACGGGCGAAGGCCCGATGATGGTCGAGAAGATCGAGGAGACTTTGAGCGACGAGGAGCGGGAGATCGTAGAGAGACTGAGGATCGCAAACGAGAGACAGAAGAGGATCGTAAAAGACGTTTTGGACCTCCCTGTCGAAGAAGAAAAGGAGCCGGGGGTCTACGAGAGGCGCGAGGACAGAATTGACGCGGTCATGGACAAGAGCACTTACACAATCGACCCGTCCATGATAATACCCGACAGATACCTCACAGACGAATACGTGCAGATGTTTGACGGATACAAGCCCCTGAACGATCTGACGGACGACGAGAAGAGACAGATCGTGGCAATACTTGAAAAGGCACGGGAGATCGCCGAGGGGAAGTCGCGGGAAAAAAAATGACATGTAATAATAACAATAATTATTATTTAAACCATAGAAATTTTTTGTTGAGCATCTTTGTAATGATAAATGCGGTGAATAATTAAATATCATATAGTCACATCATCGTAACGCGTTATTTCGAGGAGGTGAAAAATGAGAAGATTGATTATCCCGATCTTGATCATCTTTTTATCTCCGGTATCGGTCTACCAGGCCGAAGCAATCCGCACATGCACACGTGTCATCGACGGCGACACGATCGTGCTCGACGGGGGCGAGAGGGTGCGCCTCATCGGAGTCGACACGCCGGAGACGGTTCACCCAACGAAACCCGTCCAGAAGTTCGGGGTCGAGGCCAGCGACTTCACGAAATGGCTCGTGGAGGGGAAGCGGGTCACGCTCGAATACGACCAGGATCGCAAAGACAAATACGGCCGGACTCTCGCCTACGTCTATCTCGAAAACGGGACGATGGTCAACGCAGAGATCATCAGGCGAGGTTATGGCTTTGCGTATACAAAGTACCCGTTCAAATACATGGAGGAGTTCCGGCAATACGAGAGGGACGCCAGGGAGACTGGACGCGGTCTTTGGGCCAAGGAGACCAAAAAACAGAACAAGGTCGCGCCGAACGTAACTGTTGCAACCGTCATCGCCAGCGGGTACAATACGATAGACTACGGCTTTGTGGAGGG
>JAFGIX010000081.1 GCA_016929395.1 Candidatus Zymogenus saltonus | reverse complement strand
TTTTAAAAACCAACGGGGGAAACAGGCCGCATGATCCACCTTAAAACCCCCGTTTCACTGTCTACCATATTGGGTCCACTTCAGTTTGAGTTCTTTTCTTTATGCCATAGATGCTAAAAACGGTGAGCAAAGATGGTGCTTTAAAACTCAATATTTTGTATTTAACTCCAATATTGTTGTTGATGGTGTTATCTATTTCGGGACTGGCTATAATTATGACATTTATGCCGTAAACATCAACAGTGGCGAGTATAGATGGCATTTTAATACAGATGATCGTATAACTACTTCTCCCTATGTGATTAATGGCATTGTCTATGTAGAGTGTTATGATCAATATCTATATGCTTTAGACTCCAAAAGTGGTGCGTTAATGTGGAGATATAAGCTAAGAGATCGTATAGATTCCAAACTCATTGTTGTTGATGATATTATCTACTTCAGATGTCGAGATGGTTACCTTTATGCTCTGGAAATAAAAAAGATAGGGTATTGACTTGACTCCATATTGAGGGCGGCATACCCTCCCCTTCCCCCCTTACGCCGCCTGAGATTCCCGCCCGATCCCAATCGATAAAATCAACATTATTATTCCCGCCCCCCCTCCCTTTTTTAACGCTGCCCGACCTTTAAGCGATTCCTTCCCTATACAAAAAAGTGTAAATTTTCTGTAAATTTTTCACTTGACAAAAAAGCGCCACCCTGTGTAATATCATACATAGAAGGCGGTGACCGGGCGGTCGGTCAGCCACTCAACCTATGACACTTAAAACAGCCATCGCATACAAGCAGGACGGTTCCTGATCTGAACAAAGGCAAAAGAAACCCGGCCAATTCAATAGTACATACAGGGCCTAAAAAAAACATGCCGAAAGAGACGTTCGACATCATAAGCGACGAGAAACGCGAGAGAATCTACTTCGCGGCTGCTAAGGTCTTCGCCCGGGATGGCTTTGAAAAGGCGAACATGAGGGAGATTGCAAAGATAGCGGTCGTCTCCAAGGGCTCCCTCTACGACTACTTCGAAAACAAGGAAGACCTCTACCTCTCCGTCTCCACCCACGCGATCTCCGAGTCTAGAAAAAACATCGATTCTATCATCGACGACAAAAAGGACTTCTTCGACCAGCTGAAGGACATCTTTCACCAGGGGCTGAAGTTCGTGACGAAAAACCGGGAGTACACACAGCTCTACGCAAACATGTCCTCCTGCGGGATGGAGGACTTCGCAAGGAAGCTGACCCTAAAGGTGGAAAAGCACACCTCCGATTACTACAAGGAGGCGCTCAAAAAAGGGGTCGACGACGGGACCATCAGGCCGGACACCGACATCAAGATGGCGGCTTTTATCATCAACAGCCTCTACGTCATTCTGATGATATCGATGGTCTCGGAGCACTACCGGATAAGGCTGGGGGAGTATCTCGAGATAGAGGACAACGCTGTGGAGAGGGAGATCGAAAACAAGATAGACAACCTCGTGGAGATAATCAGGTTCAGCCTCGAAAACTGGGGGAGAAAAGCTTGATAACTTCTGCCGGCGCTCGGCTGTAACTCCTTTAAGCGTCGGCTTCTGATATTGAACGAATATTTAATATTTATATGAACTCAAGGAAAAAAGTGGAGGCAAATTTATGTACGACTTTAACGGAAAGGTCGCCCTCGTTACGGGCTCCGGCAAGAAGAGCGGGATCGGGTTCGGGATAGCGAAGAAGCTCTCCGAATACGGGGCCACCGTTATCATCTCCGACGTCTGCAAGGACATCGGCGCAAAGGACTATACCAGGATAGGCACCGAGGAGGAGCTGATGGGTCTTGCCGGAGAGATCGGCGGCCGCGGTCTCGTAATCGACGTGGTCGACACCGACACGATAGCGAGCGCGGCTTCATATATAAAAAAGGAGTTCGGCCACCTCGACTTCCTCGTCAACAACGCCGGCGCGGCGCCCTCCCCTCAGTACCTCCAGTACATGGACCTCGAGATGTGGCACAAGACCATCAACATAACGCTTAACGGCACCCTCTACGTCATAAGACATATGCTCCCGTTGATGACCAGAGAGGGAGCCGCCATAGTCAACACCGCGTCGAGGGCGGGCAAAAGGCCCAGGGCCTTCGTTGGCGCATACTGCATCTCGAAGGCGGCGGTTATAATGCTCACGAAGGTCCTCGCCCAGGAGGTCTGCCACACCGGGATAAGGGCGAACGCCATCTGTCCCGGGCAGATAGACACCGACCTCGAGCGGTGGGGCTGGGAGCTGGAATCGAAGGTGCTCAACAAGGATATGGACAAGATAATCTCCGACGAGAAGGAGTCGATACCGTTAAGAAGGATCGGCACGACCGAAGAGGTCGCCGACCTCGTCGCCTTCCTGCTTTCCAATGAGGCCCGCTACATTACGGGCCAGGCGATCAACATAGACGGCGGCCAGCTCATGGAGCTGTAAAAAATTTGATTTAGATATAGCTATAGATATAAAAGCGGAGGGAAAAATGGCAATAGAAAGCGCAAACTTAAACAGCGATGAAAGGATGGTCACCGGGGGAGAGCTCGTGGTAAGAGCCCTCGAGAAGAAGGGCGTAAAATATATCTTCACCTTAAGCGGCGGCCATATAGCGCCGATATACCAGCACCTCATGGATTCCGATATAAAATTGGTTGACACGAGGCACGAACAGGCGGCGGTCTTCATGGCGGACGCCTACGCCAGGCTCACCGGCGAGGTCGGCGTGGCCTTAGTCACCGCGGGGCCCGGCTTCACCAATGCGCTGACCGGCGTCGCCAACGCAAGGATGGCCGGGAGCCCGGTCCTCCTCATCTCCGGCAGGATAGGCCTCAGGATGGAGGAGAGGCTCGACCTTCAGGAGATCGCCCAACGGGAGGTGATCGATCCGATCGTCAAGTGGTCGAAGCTGGTTACCAAGCCAGCGAGGATCCCGGAGTTCATCGACCTCGCCATGAAGACGGCGATCTCCTCGAGTCCCGGCCCCACCTTCATCGACCTCCCCGTGGACGTCCAGGGTGAGACGGTTCCCCTCTCCACCGTAAAATTCCTGGACTCGCCGTTTCCCATGAGAGCCGGGGGCGATCCAAAGTCGATAGCCGAGGCGGCGAAGATTATTGAGAAATCCGAGAGGCCGATAGTAATCGCCGGAAGCGGGGCGGTCTTCTCAAACGCCGACAAGAGCGTGCTGGACTTCGTCGAGGCCTCCGGAATCCCCATATTCACCCTCTCGATGGGAAGGGGCATAGTCCTGGAAGACCACCCCCTCTCCTTCGGCCCGGCGGTGATAATAAGGCCGGGGGCCGCAGGCTCCGCAATCACCCGGACGGACTGCGTAATCTTCCTCGGAACGAGGATTAACCTCTACACAATGTACGGCGCCCTCTTCCCGCCCAACGCTAAGATCATCCACGTCAACATCGACCCCGTCGAGATAGGGAGAAACAGGGACGTCAGCGTCGGGATAATGGGGGATGTCGGTATCGTTTCCGATCAGCTTAAAGAGGCGCTTGCGGGAAAGGTGAAGGCGGACAGGTTCTCCCCCTGGGTCGAGGAGCTGAAAAAGGAGGAGGAGTTCAGCATCGACTCCGTGAAGGGTGATATAACCTCGGACAAGGTCCCTATACACCCTCAGAGGCTGATGAAGGAGATAGACGAATTTCTCGGAAGCGAGGGGATAGTGACCGCCGACGGCGGCGACACTCAGACCTGGATAGGTATGATGAGAAAATCCTACGGCGCGAGGCGCTACCTCGAATCGGGGATGTTCGGGTGTCTCGGGGTCGGAATACCGTTTGCCGTCACGGCAAAGCTCCTGAACCCGAAGGAAAAGGTCGTCTGCGCCACGGGGGACGGCTCCTTGGGATTTAATTTCATGGAGATAAACACCGCCATGAGGTTCAACCTCCCCATCGTCATCGTGGTCTCCAACGACCTCGGCTGGGGGATGATCCGCCACAGCCAGAGCCTGAAGTTCGGCCCCGGCAAAAACATAGCGACGGAGCTGGGCGATATTGACTACCACAAGATGGTGGAAGCGATGGGAGGCTACGCCGAGAGGGTGACCAAGCCGGAGGAGATCAAGCCGGCCCTGAAGCGCGCCTTCGACTCCGGGAAGGTATCCCTCATAAACGTGATGACCGACCCGGATATCATCAGCCCGGGAAGCTACGCCCTGGCCACCATAGCGGCTTCAGGATATTAGAATGAACCTTCCAGCAGTTAAAGAGCTTTATAAAAAGAGAAGGGACGTTATCTACTTCGCCCTTGCGATCGCCGCATCCATCGTTTTCTGCCTTGCCCCCCTCCCCGACACCCTTACCTTCGGGGAGAGGGTCATCGAGCTTTCCCTTCAGGGTAGAATCTGCATGTCGCTTCTGGTATTTGCCATAGTGCTCTGGGTTACCGAGGCTATCCCCTTTGCGATCACCTCCCTCATCGTGATGCTTCTCATGCCGCTTCTGGGTGTCACCGAGGGGCTCGAGGTCGCGACAAAGGATGGGATAATCACAATCACTGGCGCCGCCGACGGCCTCAAGGAGATGGTCAAGATGAGCTTCGGAAACAGGCTCTTCATCTTCTTCCTTGGGGTCTTTATCCTGTCGGGGGCGTTTATTAAATCGGGCCTGGGCGAGAGGCTCACCAACTGGCTCCTCCTCTTCGTGGGGACGAACACCCGCATGGTGATACTCGGCTTCATCTTCATGGGAACGGCCCTCTCCATGTGGATCACCGACATGGCGGTCTCAGCCCTTATGGTCCCCCTGGGGGTCAGCATCCTGAAGTCCTCCGACATAAAGCCGAACGAGAGCAACTTCGGAAAAGCCTTGATGATAGCCTGCTGCTGGGGGGCGGTTTTCGGCGGGATCGGCACGCCCGCAGGCTGCGGGCCGAACCCGATCGCCATCGAGTATTTGAGGAAGCTCGCCGGGGTGGAGATCTCGTTCATAGACTGGATGAAGATAGGCGTCCCGGCGTCGCTCATTCTTGTACCTGTCGGGTGGCTCGTCATCACGGCGATCTTCCCCCCGGAGATCAAGAACCTTCCCCTGAAGAGGGAGGAAATCAAGGAGAGGCTTAAGAAGATCGGCCCCCTGACGAAGGACGAGATTACGACCTTGATCGTCTTTGTCGCCGTAATCACCCTCTGGCTTACCGGCGACCTGATCAAAGGCCTCACGGAGGGGAGGCTCGTCCTCTCCATGGAGATGGTCGCCATGGCCGGGGGACTAGTCTTTTTCCTTCCGGGAATAAGGCTCTTTAAGAGCTGGAAGGAGGCGGAGTCTCTGATGAACTGGGACGCCATCATTCTCGTCATGGCTTCGCTGTCTTTGGGGCTTATGATGTACGAGACTGGCGCCGCCCGCTGGCTCGCCTGGGTGCTGATGGGAAAGATCTCGCATGTCCACATCATCCTCCAGATCGCCGTAGTCATCGCCGCCGTCCTCGTGATGAAGCTTTTTCTCGCCTCCAACACCGTCACGGGCATAATTATTATCCCCTTACTCATAACGCTGGCCGGCGACCTCTACATCTCCCCCTGGTTTCTCGTGGCGCCCGCGGCCTACACCGCCTCTCTCGGCGTTATATTACTGACCCAGTCGCCCACGAACATCATCCCCTTCACGTCCGGCTACTTCAGCGCGAAGGACTTCGCCCTCTCCGGGACGATCCTTACCATAGTCATGATCGCCGTTTTGACCGCCGTGTTTGTCTTCATAGGGCCGCTGACCGGGATGTACAGGTTTTAAACCGTGGGTTTTGTTATAGGGCAAGCCGGAAGGACTGGACAAAGCGGGAAGTAAAAAGAAGGTGCTGTTTTGTAAAGGGTGGATTAGAATCCGCCCCTTTGGTTTTCAGATTTGAACCAACATTCCAAATCGCCGAATATCTTCTCGACTTCCCATCCCATCGGAACAACCCCTGTCCATTTCGGAGGGGAAATGGGAAATATCTGACTACCCCTTCAAAGAATCCCAGACAACAACGAAAACCCAAAAACCCCTCACTCCCCCCTTGACGGAGGAAACCTCCCGAAGATCTCCGCATTACACTCAGGGCACCTACTCCCCTTGAGCCGGGACTCCTCGAAGACCCCTCCCCTCCTACTTATGACAACCTCGCCGCAGCCTGGACAGCAGGTGTTCTCCCCCCGGTGGTGGCTCACGTTGCCGAGGTAGGGGTAATGAAGCCCCTCATCCACCGCCATCTTATATATATCTTCAAGGAGGTCAACGGGCGTCTCGGGAATATCCAGCAATTTGTAGTGCGGGAAGAACCTCGTGATGTGCCAGGGGGTGTCCGGCCCCATCTCCTTCACTATCCACCGGGCCAGTCCGGTCAGCTCATCGATTTTGTCGTTCACCCCCGGAATCACGTTCGTCACCAGCTCCACGTGCATCCCCCATTTCTCCTTCGCCCTAAGCACCACCTCCAGTATCCCCTTGTAGTCGAATATCCCGGCGATCTCCTTGTAGGCCCTCTCCGAAAAACCCTTTATGTCTACCCTGAAGGAGTCGAGGTACGGGCCTATCATGTCGAGGGCCTCGATCGTTATGTAACCGTTCGTGACCCAGTTCGTGTGGAGCCCCACCCCCTTCGCCTCAGCCATCGACCTCTCGGCGTACTCTACCCAGAGTGTCGGCTCGTTGTAGGTAAAGGAGATCCCGAAGGCGCCCTCCCTCTTCGCGATCTCTATGAGGAGCTCCGGGGATATGTTTTCCGTCTCGGCCTTAGGCCCCCCGTCCGGGAAGAAGCCGTCTCCCTTCAGGTCGGCGGCGGCGCAGGCGATCTCCCAGTTTTGGCAGCCGGGGCACCTGAAGTTGCACCCCACCGATCCCACCGATAGCCACATCGACCCGGGATAAAAATGGTACATTGGCTTTTTCTCTATCGGCGAGACCATCATGGTCGAGACCCGGCCGTAGATCAGGCTCATCAGCTTCCCCCCCTTGTTGAGCCGCGTCCCGCAGTAACCCAGCCCGCCCGGGGGGATGCTGCACCTCCTCCTGCAGACCCTGCAGACGGTCCTGTCGTTTTCGATCTTTGTGTATAAGGAGGCGTGATACATCTTTTTAAAGTTTCCGTTAGGTCGAATGTGATATATTATATCGAAAGGGGAAGGGTGTCGAGTTTTTTTTGAAATATTCAAAGTGATGTGGTATTTTACGTAGAAGGCCTGGGAATCCCTTTAAACAGACGGCGTGATCTTGACAATGGAGAGAAGGTTTTTTGATTTCTGGATTTTCACTTTAAAGGGCTACAGGTCCGCCGCCGACGAGTGGAATAAAAAGGGGAAGAGGCTGGCCGAGGCGGGCGACCTTCACAAGGCTCTCGAGTGTTTCAACATGGCGATAGCCATCGAGCCTTCCCACGGGAAGTCCTACTTCAACAGGGGAAAGGTTCACTTCGCCTTCGCCATGTACGACGAGGCCCTCGAAGACTACAGGGCCGCCCTGAAGAACGGATACGAGGAGGCCCAAAAACCCTACAGCGAGCTGTTGAGGCTACACAAAGGGGCCTTGATACAAAAATAAGAGATGCGGGTGCTTCGGGATAGATATTTTCTTTAACTCCACATTTTTGAGAGAGCAGGGCTTTATGAAAAAGAAGGTTCTTGTAACGAGGAGGATACCGGAGGCTGGAATCGAGATACTTGATCAGAGATACATTGTGACCGTGTACGACGCGGAGACCCCCCTGAAGAAAAAGGCGCTGATCAAAAGGGCTTCAGACTGCGACGGCCTCCTGACGCTTCTCACAGACAGGATCGACGCCGAGGTTATCGACTCGTTACCGGGATTAAAAGGAATCGCCAACTACGCCGTCGGCTTCGACAACATCGACATCGCCACCGCCACAAGCCGTGGGATCGCGGTGTCAAACACCCCGGGGGTCCTGACCGACGCCACGGCGGACCTCGCGATGGCCTTAATCTTCGCCGCGGGAAGGAGAATCGTCGAGGCGGACCTCTTCACGAGAAGCGGTAGATGGAAGGGGTGGGAGCCGACCCAGTTTCTGGGCGCGGACATATACGGGGCCACAATCGGGATTGTGGGGATGGGAAACATCGGGAAGGCAGTGGCGGTGCGGGCGCACGGCCTCGGCATGAAGATCATCTATCAGAACGAGGAGAGGGTCAATAATATCGAGAAAGAGCTCAAGGCCAAATACCTCCATCTCGACCAGCTCCTCTCTTCGGCGGACTTCGTCACGCTCCACGTCCCGCTGACCGAGGAGACGAGACACCTCATCGGCGAGAGGGAGCTTAAAATGATGAAGGAGACGGCATATCTCATTAACACCTCCAGGGGAAAGGTGGTCGACGAGAGCGCCCTCGTATCCGCCCTTAAAAGCGGCGAGATCGCAGGGGCGGGGCTGGACGTCTTCGAGAATGAGCCGGAGATCGATCGCGGCCTGCTGAAGCTCAAGAACGCCGTTATCCTACCCCACATAGGGAGCGCCACACGGACGGCGAGGACGAAAATGGCGACCATGGCGGCTGAGAATCTGACCGCCATGCTGGAGGGGGGAAAAATCCCGAACCTCGTTAACCCCGAATATAAAAACCTTAAACAGTAAACACTCTAACAGGAGGTTTTTCGATGCGGATTCGTAATGAAGAAAACGGGTTCCTTATCAGGCTTGATATGGGAGAGCCTCTCCTCGACTCGATAATCTGCTTCGCAAAAGAGCGTAGTATCGAGGCCGCCTTCCTCTGGGGGCTGGGTGCGGTGAAGGATGTCACCCTCGGCTATTACGACATCGAAAACAAGAGATATGAGAAGAACAGGTACGACGGGACATTGGAGCTTGTTTCGCTCACCGGAAATCTCGCCCGAACCGACGAGGGGGCGTTTGTCCATGCCCATGCGGTAATCTCAAACAGCGCTAACGAAACGATCGGCGGACACGTTTTTTCTATGGTCACCGCCGCCACAGTGGAGATTTACTTGATCCCCCTAAAACCGGGCCTTTCGAGGAAACACGACGAGAGAACCGGGCTTAAGCTGCTCGACATATGACGGGGATGATCATGGGTTCCAAGTGGGGAGAGAGGAGAGAGATTATCGAAAAGGTCGGCGGAGCCTCCCCCCTCTTCTGGATAAACGACTGCCACAAAGACGTTGCGGACGTCTTACCGAATCTTCCCCTCTCTTTATCCGACATCGTCGACGCAGGGGAGCGTCTCAACCGCTTCGCTCCCCTCATATCAAGGCTCTTCGGCGAGACGAGGGGAGCGGGCGGAATAATCGAGTCGCCCCTCATCCCGGCGCCGAGCCTAAAGGAGAGAATGTCGCAGAAACTCGGCGTGGATATAAAGGGGCGTCTCTTCATCAAGGGCGACCACGCCCTCCCGATCGCCGGCTCCGTAAAGGCGAGGGGCGGGATATATGAGGTGCTCCACTTCGCAGAGGCGCTGGCCACAGAAAACGGCCTTTTGAAGAGAACCGACCCATACCTCAAGATCCTCGACGCCGAAGTTCAGGGCGTGTTTAAAAAGTACACCGTCTCGGTGGGGAGCACGGGAAACCTCGGTATAAGCGTAGGGGTGACGGCCGCGGCCCTGGGACTCAACGGCACGGTCCACATGTCCTCTGAGGCGAAGGGGTGGAAGAAAAGCTTCCTGAGGGAGAGGGGAGTCACTGTCGTAGAGCATGAAGAGGATTACACCCGGGCCGTCAAGGCTGGGCGGGAGGCTGCCGCAAACGACCCTTACACCTATTTCGTGGACGACGAGAGCTCGATCCACCTCTTTTTGGGGTATGCAGTTTCTGCGCTGAGGCTTGAACACCAACTGAACGAAACGGGGTTGACCGTCGACGGTGACCATCCCCTCTTCGTCTACATACCGTGCGGCGTCGGCGGGGCGCCGGGGGGAATCACATTCGGGCTGAAGCATGTCTTCGGCGACGACGTTCATTCCTTCTTCGCGGAGCCGGTCTGCGCCCCCGCCTTTCTTTTAGGTGTGTTGACCGACTTTAAAGAGGGGGTGTCGATCTACGACGCGGGCCTCAACAACGTCACCGAGGCGGACGGCCTTGCCGTGAGCAGCCCCTCGATCCTTGCGGGATCTATGGTCAAAAACCTCGTCTCGGGCCTCTTTACGGTAACGGACGACGACCTATTCTGCTTCCTTCATATGCTCAATGCAAGCGAGGGGATAAGGGTTGAACCCTCCGCCACGGCGGGATTCATGGGGCCGGTACACCTCTCCCTGGACAATTGCGCAAAGGACTACATAAGGGAAAACGGACTGGAAAAGAAGATGGAATACTCTGTTCACATCCTTTGGAGCACCGGCGGTTCCCTCGTTCCTGAGGCGGAGTATACAAAATTCCTCGAGCGGGGTAGAGAGGTCGACATATAAAACCAGCCGGCCGAAATCGTGTTGACAGCCTTCTCTCCCTTTGCTATTCTTAAAAATGGGTGGGATGTTTTTAGGGTAGTCTATTAATATTCAAATCGACGCGTAAGGGTAGACCTAACGGCCGAGGAGGAGAAATTTATGAAGATAGTCTGTCCCGAGTGCGGATTTACGGGAAGGATAAAAGACGACGAGGTACCCGGGCCGGATCAGACGATCGGGTGCCCGAAGTGCAAGTTCAGGTTCACCCTCGAGCAGGACGCCGATTATTTTGATATGGGGACTGAAACGGCCGATGAGCCGGAGATCAGCCAGACGCCGATTCTCGACTCGATCGGGGACCCGACGTGGGACGGAGATATCAATAAAAGGAGCAATAAAAGTAGCGGGAAAAGGAGAAAAAGTAAAGCCAAAAGGGACGGCGGAAAGAGGGGCGACAGAATAGGATACGATGTCAAGAAGGCCATCTTTCTGACAATCTCGATACTTTTGGCCATAGGTATCGGCTTTGTCCTGGGGAAGGCGACGAAGAGCGCTCCGCCGAAGGTACCGGCTCAACCCTCGAAAATCGTGAAGAAGGAGGAACCCAAGGAGAAGACACCGGCCCCCGCCCCGACGGAAGAGACAAAAGATGAGAAGGTCGAGGAAACCGACAAAGATAAAACCGAGGAAGTCAAAGAGGAGCCCGTACCCTTGCCCTCCTCTTTAGATCCCAAGACGGAAGATAACGCGGAGACGCTGACCAACGTTATCGACTGGGAAAACTACACCAGCGACGAGTACTTCAACATTACGGAGTTAGACACCAGGACTAAGGAGTGGCGGGAGTCGAACATGACAGACATCCAGAAGGAAACCGAGGCAAAGGATTACGCGAAAACCTTTCTGGGGAAAAACCTGATCGGTCAACTTGTCGTAAAGGAGGTCAGGAGAAGGTATTTCAGCGGGGTGGATTTCTCCGTAGCAATCGACTCCTTTCCCGATGAATCTTACAAATATGTGATAAAGGCAGTATCGGCAGAACCGGTCTCCCAGTGGGAGCACGAGCTGTGCGATGTCCTTATCGGCATGAAGGATGATGAGACTATCACGGCAACGCTCCGCAAGGGCGGTAAAATCTACGTGGAGGGGATTATATATTCGTGGAGGATGTCGGGGAAAACCTACGACTTATATCTCGTGAACAGCAGGATCGAACTTCTGGACTGAAGCCGACGGCATGGGGTAAGAGGAAGAGGTTGGCCGAATGGACGGAGCGCAGGAGGGGAACGGACATCGAATTGGACGGATAATGATGAGCGGGAATCGGATATTAGTGTTCAGTCTTGATTCTTTAAGGAGTGCCTCTATTTACTATTTTTGAAAGGCGGATTGCAGATTCCCTCTCCCCTCGTATTGAATTTCACATTGAGCTTTTTAATGATCTTGGCAATCTTTGAAATATAAGCCGACGGTTTTAAAAACCGATAACCTTAATCCTATTCCCTTAAATTTGACGAGCTCAGAATTCCCCGAAGCCCCCAAGATTAATCAGTCCCCAGGCCCCGCCAATTGCCTGAAGCCGATCATTCCCAAACACCCGATCGCCTTTAAGAATCCACAACCGATAAAAAATCCGTCGATCTCACATAAAGGCGGGCGGACGGGCCTTTAAAAACCAGGCAATCCACACACTAACTGATCTTACTAAAAAAGCGACGTGCTTTCCTAAAAATCGATTTTACCTCCCCAAAAATTAATAACCCTCGAATAGATGTTTACTAATAGTAATCCATTTCAAAGAAAAAGCCCGTCGACCTTTTAAAAAGGCGGACGGGCTAAAAGACTAAAATTACACTGCCATTAAAACCGATCATTCCCCAAACTAACCAACCCTCTTTGGAATCATTTACCCATCTATCTCGCCCCCTAAAAACCGATCACCCCCCCAACTCACCTGGCCCCCCAACTCGACCAACCCCCCACGACCATCCCCCCCAAGAATCGACCACCCCCACCTTTGGTTTAATGGTGGCGGTGCAGGGAATCGAACCCCGGACACTGCGGATATGAGCCGCATGCTCTAACCATCTGAGCTACACCGCCTTAGAAGCTTAACTCGTATATCAATACTCCGCTGCTGGCGGGAACGAGTTTGGTCATTTCAAAGGAAAACACAACCGCAACAACCAGCTCGTCTATACCGTCGGAGTCGACGTCCTTGAGCTGATAGTCCGCGATATATCCGTCAATCAGGCGTGACTGCCAGTTCTCAGAGAGATTTATGCCGTCCCATGAAAGGTTGTATATCTCGCTTGTCTCGTACAGCCTGAACTTGGGGGAGAGGTTCATGGTCTCCGAGATGTTTTTACAGAGCAGCACCTCGTAAGAGCCGTCGTGGTTGAGGTCCGTGATGAATATCCTTGTCTGGATGTAGACCTCGCCGTCTTCCAGTTCGGCGGAATCTCCTCCTTTTTCTATCTTTTCCTCTTTCTCTCTGGTATTGAAGTAGTTTACCGTCCCTCCCCAGTATTCTTTAGTTGCCCACTCTTCTTTTCCGTCAAGCCCCACGATATTCAGATGATTAAATTTATCGATCTGTACGAGTTCGGGTCTTCCATCGTAATCTATATCGACGGGGAGGGTTGTCCCGTAGATTTCGGTTCCTCTTGGAAAATCGAGGGCCGTCTCCTCTACGTATTCTCCGTTTTTATATTCCACCCTGTAGAGCGGCCCAAAAAACGAGCTGTCCATCGCCATCTTTTGCGCAAGGAGCATGGGCTTTCTCTTCGGGAGCGTAAACATCCTGAAAAAGAGGGGAATATTGTTTTCGATACGCACAAGCTTTTTGGCTTTGGGATTGTATTCCACGACGAAGGAGCTTAATCTCCCCTTGCTTACGTTTGTGATGAAGATCTCGTCTATCCCGTTATCGTTGAGGTCCATAATATCTATGGCGAGGAAGTTATTCACGGGGCGTCCCGAAAATTTTGTAAAGAGCTCGAACTCTTCTTTACCGCGCTTGTAGATCCAAAGATCATTTTTGTCGATCACCACCGTTTCATTCATCTTGTCCCCATCGATATCTCCTACATCGACACCCTTGATTTGGATCTTCCAGAAGGGGCTCTTCCTGAAATCGGTCTTTGACATGAGGTCCCTTGTAGCAAAGATGAAATTCGGGTTTTCGGCCTGAAGGCCCTTATATCCAGCCACACCTTCCGCGGGCACATATCCCAGTATCTTGAAGTTCATATTTCTGGCGAATTCATTGATCTTTGGGATTAGGGAATCCATACCGCTCCCCTGGGCATAGACCGCCGTGGAGCGCTCCTTTTTATTTACATCGAACATCTTGGCGTCCAGAGAAAATGTCTCCCCGAGCTTTGTCAGGGACCCGAAGACGACGTAGTCGGCCCCGAGCCTCTTACCCAACGCCACGGCGTCGTCGGCAGTAAGGAGGGCGTATTTATCTTTCCCAAGTGCCTTCAAAACGGTTGTTCTCTCTATCACGCTGATGGTTTCATCCACGGATAGGCGAGACGCGAGCATATTGAAGATCGAACCTTCCAGGTAATCCAGGTTTTCGGGACTGTTTATCTGAAAGGGAACGATTGCAATCCTTTTATTATCTTCACCAGCGACCAGGCCTACAAAGGAAATGGTAAAAACCAAAGTTAAAATAAGAAGGGATGCATATTTCATCCCTTTAAGGCCTACGCTTTTCACACTCCTATTATTTTTACTCATGGTAATCCTCAATACAGTTCTTTAATTGTGGAAATATATCATTGGGATGACATAAAGTCAAGAAATAAAATTTGAAGATTGATATTAAAATCATATAAATAGTAAAAAGAAATTGATTGACAATAATTAAATATCTGTGCTATAAATAGGAAAAATATAATAAAATAGATTTAAATATTTTATTTGTCCAATATTTGTTGCCGCTCATTTTTCACTTCCTTGATACGGCGGTTTATATAAAAACGATAAAATATTTGGTGATTGTAAAAGATTTGCCACCATGATAAGGTAAATCATGGACATCAAATCTTTCCAAAGTATTGTAAAAACAGAGAAAAC